>JBAZBO010000001.1:0-32890 GCA_041671425.1 Patescibacteria group bacterium
GAAAGATCCTTCAAAGCTAAAAGGGGTGCCCTGGAGTATAGATATGAGTACCTGGACCTATGAATCAGGCACTATCACCCAATTCCTACCCGATGACACAATCTTTGACACTATAGAATTCAAACCCGAGTTCTTCCTCAATCAGCTCAAGGAATATGCCTATCTGACCGCCGGGATCAAGTTTGAGATCATAGATCACAAAGAAAATCTAAGCGAGACTTTTTACTTTGAGAGCGGGCTTAAAAGCTTCTTGAAATCTCTGAACAGGAACAAGGAAGTAGTAAATGAGAATGTATTCTACGTAAAAAAAGAAGTAGAGGGGATCAATGTAGAGGCCACTTTCCAATACAACGATTCGTTCAATGAGAATATCCTTTCCTTCGCGAACCATATCAAAACCACAGAGGGAGGCACACATCTGACCGGATTCAGATCTGCGCTTACCAGATCTATAAACGATTACGCAAGAAAGAACAATCTTCTCAAAGAAAAAGATCCTAACCTGTCTAGTGATGACCTTAAAGAGGGGCTTGCAGCTATAGTCTCGGTGAACCTAGACGCAAACACTCTGCAATTCGAGGGGCAGACAAAGTCAAAACTGGGTAATTCCAATGTAAGGACAATAGTAGAGAATGTGGTCAGAGAAAGCATGGACGCGTATTTTGAAGAAAACCCAAGGGAAGCGTCTGAGATTATTAACAAGAACATAATAGCCTTCAAGGCCAGAATGGCAGCAAAAGCAGCTAGAGATTCTGTTATAAGAAAGGGTGTGCTGGACAGTGGGGGAGTGCTCCCAGGAAAGTTAGCTGATTGCCAAGAAAAAGACCCCACTAAAACAGAATTATTCATAGTCGAGGGAGATTCCGCTGCGGGACCTGCTAAGCAGGGGAGGGATAGCAAGATCCAGGCCATATTACCGCTCTTCGGTAAGATATTGAATACAGAAAGGGCTCGATTAGACAAAATGGTGAGTTCTGACAAGATAAAACCCCTAATAATAGCCATCGGTGCGGGTATTGGTGAGCAGTACAATCCAGAAAAACTTAGGTACAATAAATTGATAATAATGGCAGATGCTGACGTGGATGGTATGCATATCATGACACTGTACCTTACCTTCTTCTATAGACATATGCCCGAGCTGATAGAGAACGGTCATATATACGTGGCAGTACCACCCTTATACAAAGCTTCTTGGGGTAAGAACAAGAAGTATTTGTTCGATGACTTTGAGAGATCAGTGTTTCTGAAGACTAGTGACGGTGACAAGGCCATAATTCAAAGATTCAAGGGTCTTGGAGAAATGAATGCCAATGAGCTTTGGGAAACCACTATGGATCCAGAAACCAGGAGACTGAAACAGATCCACGTAGGTGATGCCTCAAGAGCTGACGAGGTTTTCACAAAGCTGATGGGGGACGAGGTAGCCCCAAGGAAAAGATTCATACAAAACAACGCCAGACAGGCCAATGTAGATATTACCTAATTTATAAGGAAAACTATGGATAATGACAGACACTCACATTTTCATATAATCCCTCAGGACAAAGCACCTGAATTATTGAATTTGATCGTGGAGATAGAGAAGGGGACCATGATCAAGTATGAGTACAACCATAAATATGGGATTTTGGAACTGGATAGGATACTATATGGCCCCACACAATATCCAGTGAACTATTGCAATGTGCCGTGTACTTGGAATCAGGACGATAATGACCCATTGGATGCAATACTTTACTGCTCCGGGAATCTAGTTCCGGGAACTTTGGCAAGCGGTAGGGTAGTGGGCATGATGGAGATGATAGACAATGGAGAAAAAGACCATAAAATACTCTGTGTAGCGGACAAGGATCCGAGATACGGTCATATAAAGACCTTGGAAGACCTAACGCCTTATGAGTTAAAAGATGTTAAAACATTTATGGAGATCTACAAAATACCGCAGACCGGACCAAAAACCGTACAAGTCGGGGATTTTTTGGGTCTAAAAGAGGCATATAGATTTATAGAAAATGGAATTGAGTATTATAAAGAAAAGTTCATTAATAAATAATGCTTGATGAGATAACCGGACTTACAGCTGAAGAGCAGAACATACTCCCCAAAGGGATCATACCCTCTGATATATCAGGGGAGATGGAGAAAGCATATCTGGATTATGCCATGAGCGTTATTGTCTCCAGAGCTCTACCTGATGTAAGAGATGGATTGAAACCGGTTCATAGAAGGATCATCTACGCCATGCAGGATCAAGGCATGGATCACACATCAAAGTTCAACAAATCTGCCGCAGTTGTGGGAGAGGTCATGAAGAAATATCACCCACACGGCGACACCTCTATATACGAAGCTTTAGTTAGGATGGCCCAGGATTTCTCCATGAGATATCCTCTGATCATCCCGCAGGGTAATTTTGGAAGTATAGACGGTGACGGCCCCGCAGCTATGCGATATACCGAGTGTAAGATGGCCCCAATCGCAGAGGAACTTTATAGGGACATAGATAAAGAAACTGTAGATTTTGAGATCAATGACCTTCAAAACGAAGAACCCATGTATCTCCCTTCTGTTATTCCCAACATTCTACTGAATGGTGGAACAGGCATCGCAGTAGGCATGGCAACAAATATTCCTCCTCACAATCTTACAGAGGTAATTGATGGAATAAACCTACTTATCGAAAAAGCCAGCAATATAGGAGAAGCACCTAAAAAAGATGCTCCTCAACAAATAGCCAAGGTAGATTTCTCATCCGAAGCAAATGTGGAGGATTTGGTTTCATGCATTCAAGGTCCGGATTTTCCTACAGGTGGAATAATCTTTGACAAAAAAGAACTCATCCAGATGTATGCCACCGGAAGAGGAAAGGTGATAACCAGGGCAAGACTTGTTATAGAAGAGGATGCAAAAGGAAAGGCAAAGATCATTGTTACCGAGATACCTTATCAAGTCAATAAATCCACCTTAGTGGCAAAAATAGCTGATGCGGTGAAGGACAAGAAGATCGAGGGCGTGTCGGATCTAAGGGATGAATCTAATAGGAACGGCATGAGGATAGTGATAGAGCTCAAAAAAGAGGCTATGCCCAAAAAAGTAGAGAACAGGCTCTATAAATATACCCAGCTTCAGGATACTTTCAACGCTAACATGGTAGCTCTAGTAAACGGGGAGCCAAAACTTCTGACTTTGAAGATGATCCTGGAGGAGTTCGTCAGACATAGACAACAAGTAGTAGTCAAAAGGACAATTTTCTTTCTCAAAAAGGCAAAAGAGCGCGAGCATATACTACTGGGTCTCAAAATCGCTCTAGACAACCTAGACGAAGTCATAAACCTTATAAGAAATAGCAAAGATGCCGATGCAGCCAAGGCAGGACTGATAAAGAATTTCGATCTTTCAGAGATACAGGCTCAAGCTATCCTAGATATGCAGCTTAGGAGGCTGGCCGCTTTGGAAAGACAAAAGATAGAAGATGAACTTAAGCAGATCATTTCAACCATAAAAGATTTTGAAAGCCTATTATCATCTCCAACCAGGATAATGGATACAGTAAAGGACGAACTCGCAAAGATAAAAGAGAAGTACGGTGACGAGAGAAAGACCAAAGTAGTGAAAGGAAGAGTTGGTGAGATATCCGACGAAGATCTGGTCGTGAACGAACCTTGCATTATAACAATCTCAAATAATGGTTACATCAAGAGACTCAAAGAAGGCAGCTACAAAACACAAGGCAGAGGAGGCAAAGGAGTAAGGGGACAGGAATTGAGGGAAGAGGATGAGATATCCACAATAAGAGCATGCAATACCCACGACTTCGCATTCTTTTTCACAAATACCGGCAAGGTTTACAAAATGAGGATCTGGGAAATCCCAGAGACCATGCGCACCGCAAAAGGCACCGCACTGATCAATTTCCTGAACATTACTCAAGATGAAAGCGTACAGGCTTTCCTGAGCACCCCTGCTGAAGTACTTGATGAGGGTAAGGGTTATATCGTGTTTGGCACCGAAAAAGGCAGGGTAAAGAAAACCTCTCTGTCAGATTTCTCTAACATAAGATCTTCTGGAATCATGGCAATAAAGATGGAGGAAGATGATAACTTAACTTGGGTGAGATCCTCAAACGGCAAAGACGATATCATGATCACTACAACACAGGGTCAGTCCATAAGGTTCAGGGAAACTGATGTAAGACCCATGGGCAGGACAGCGGCTGGTGTGGTGGGCATAAAGATCACCAAAAAAGAAGATAGGGTGGTAGGGATGGTAGTCATCCCAGAAGGAAGTAAAGACTGCGAGCTGATAGTTGTAACCGGAAAAGGCTATGGTAAAAGGACTAAGCTGGCCGAGTACAAGACTCAGAACAGAGGCGGCTCGGGTATAAAAACTTACAAAGTCACTGATAAAACAGGAGGAATCATTACAGCACAGATTCAGCACAGAGACATAGAAAGTGATCTTTTGATAGCAACCATCAGTGGACAAGTAATCAGAATGGGCACCAAACAGGTTCCACTTTTGGGAAGGGACACCATGGGAGTAAGGCTCATCAAGCTGGATGACTCGGACTTCGCTACCTCCGTTGCGTTATTGGATACTCTCGAGATAGAAGAGGAATAGCGGGATTATCCTCGGACGATCCTCGGAACAACCCAGGTTATCCCTGATATCAACAAGAAAATCTACGAAAGGTGTAAGGACAGTACTTGATATAATATCCACGTGCTTACCAAATACGAAACATTTCTTTGGGATGGGGGAATCCAGAACATTGCTGGTGTTGATGAAGTGGGTAGGGGAGCACTTGCCGGACCGCTAGTAACCGCTGCGGTAATATTGAACAAAGAACACCTCTATAGGAATAACGACGTCTCATCTGAGATCATGGAACTGTACGAGCAGATAAATGACTCCAAGCTCCTGACACCAAAGAAAAGAGAGAAGTTATCAGAGTTTATCAGAGAACATGCTGTTACCTTTTCAATATCGCAGATAGAAAATACAGAAGTAGACGATCTGGGAATATCCGCATCAACTCAGAAAGCATTCTTTAACTCCATACAAAACCTAAAGGTAAAGCCTGGGCATGTATTAACTGATACCTTTGAAATCAAAAAACTCACCAAGGCCAATCAGACCAACATCATAAAAGGTGATACCAAAAGCATAACTATCGCCGCCGCATCAATAGTTGCCAAAGTCTACAGAGATGCGCTCATGGTCAAAATGCACGAGACCTACCAAGAATATGGCTTTGACAAACACAAGGGCTACGGTACGATCTTCCATATGGGGGCGTTAAAAAAGTATGGGCCTTGCAAAATCCACCGTATTACCTTTGCTCCTTTAAGCATCAAGAAAAATCAGTAAAGGGTAGTCTCACTCTCATCAGCTTCAGATTCGGCATCTATATCTTTGTGGAATTTCTTGTGAACATCTTTAAGTTGTTTATTGGTCACATGGGTATATACCTGAGTAGTGGATACATTCGAGTGACCCAAGAGCTCCTGCACAGACCTTAAGTCCGCACCTTCCCGCAAAAGCCCCGTGGCAAAGGTATGCCTAAGAGTATGAGGAGTGGCATCTACGGATATTCCTGACCTTAATGTATATTTTTTTACCAGCCTCTCCACACTGCGCGTTGTTAATCTCAATGATTCTCCTAAAACATCATTCACTTCCATACTCTTTCCTGAATAGCGCAAAAATAGGGGAGTGAAAGCATCACTGCGGGTTGATAAATAACGACGTAACCAGTCCCGGGCACTGGGGCTTAAGTAAACCGTACGAAGTTTGCGACCTTTACCCATAACCGAGAACTCACCGGACTCAAGATTCACAGAATCTACATTTAAATGCACCAATTCAGAGACTCTCAGGCCTGTACTGAACAAAGTTTCCAAAATTGCCCGATCACGGATCCCCGAGCGTTTATTAAGATCCTGTGTTTCAAAAAGTCTTTTCATCTGCTCATCATTGAGCACCTTGGGTGAAGAATCCTCTGATTTGCCCAGTATTATCTGCTCAGGTGACACCACGTTCAAACCCATCTCAACAATCAGATACTTTAGAAAAGCTCTTACGGCTATCAGAAAGGTTTTCTGGGTCGACCTTTTGAACTCCTCATGGGATTTGGAACTAATCCTACGATTTAGATTCACACGATACTTTTTAATAAGGTCTACATTCAGATCAGTGGTCAGGATTGTATCTTTCTGAAGATATTCAGACGACCAGTCCAAAAAGTCATTCAGATAGAAGTGGTACATCTTGATCGTACTCTGGGAAAGGTTCTTTTCTATCTCACAATACTCAAGGTACTGAGTCACTAGTGAACGAGTTGAATCTCTAGATGATGAATTAGCCATGTGCAAATATAAAAATCAATCCTGGGGCATCCTGGGACCCTAGGCTTTAGCTAAGGCAAAAACTGCCCGTTGTGGACATATTCTAACACAAAACGATTCCAAAATGCCGCGGAAATTAAACAAGCACAGGAATTAAGGATAGGAAGGTAAAAGGGAATAGAGGACAGTGGGTTTTAGATAAATATTAATAATCAATAAATCACAGAATTGGAAGTGCATAAAATTGGACACAGCAATGAGAATAGAGTAGCATGATGTTTTAGATCTTAGACGTCGTATAATGTATGTTTAACGACGTATCGTGGGGTTTTAAACCTAAACCCGCATACGAGACACATAATGTTTAGGGGAATACACTGGGAAAGGTTGAGCACACAATTATCAATTAATTAAGATATACATTTCTTTATCATTTATTCTCCGTATTTATTTTCATGAATTTGCGAACTGCAGGCCTTAGGATCCAAGGCCACAGGAATTATCCACAAAGTGAGTAAATTAAAAGTATGACAATCATACTATGACAACTATACCCTATAATAATAGTGACAATTATCACCTCAAGCCTATAACTGCTATAGGGTACTTCCCCACTCCGGTGTATGTCTCAAAAAACTAGGGTTTGAAAATGAGTACAAGTAGTAAAAATATAGCTAATAGAAATACATACTCAAAGATAATTGATTTATTTAGCCTGTTCTTATAATGCAGCACCATGTAGTTTAGACCAAACATCAGAGATCCCGCACACAGCAGGGACCTAAGGAACGACTCTGCTGGTATAAAGGAAACAGCTAGGGCCGAAGAAAAGGCAAAGAAGGCTACCATTAAACCCATCATAATGCTCTCCCCTGCTCCTATCCTCACAACTTCTCTGTCAAAACCAAGAGTCCATAGTAAATAAAGCGCAAATAAAAATGATGATGCACCCACTACCAGATCTTGCATAATAAAATTGGCGGGGATCTTAAATACACCTGCAAAGAAGGGTATGGCTATAATAACTATCAGTATCTGAGCCCAAGTAATAGCAACACGATATAGGGGTATTGTATCCTCCTTGTCTTCCACCACAATGAACACATTATTAACCAGACTAATGAGATACAACGAAATTGAGGAAAAGACCAAGGCAGATACTCTGAAGGGCACACTCAGGTTAGGAAAGAAATATAGTGAAAATATTGTCCCTATGAACAGATGTAACGGGAGTAGAACCAGAGGAAAGGCGTTCTTATAATTAATACCTGGATATTGAGTAAATATTGCCCCTACTATACAGAACAGATTAGTGATCAACACCTTGTAAGAGAAGCTGATGTTGGGTCCGCCCCTTGAGAAAAGCCACAGTATAAGCAATAAAGACAGCAAAGAGTACAGGATATACTTCTGTCTTTTCTGAAGTAAGAATTTCATCTCTTACTGCCTTGCTTCGTAGTTGGAAAAGACCTCTGAGACATCTTCCTGAGAAGCAAGCTCATCATGCAAATTCTCAACCTTAACAAGGTCACCATCTTTCAGTGGAATAGTAAAACTTGGGTTCTCAGGGTCAGCAAATATATATGCTGTGCGTCCACTTGCCCCCATGGACCCACCACTTTTTGTAAATAAATTCCTTATCTCAGATACGGTCCTATACTTATTATCCGTGACTGCTCTTACCAAAAAGGCCACACCAGCAGGACCATAGCCCTCATACACTACTTCTTCCATGGTTCTACCATCAGCTGTAACACCCAAACCTTTATCAATAGCTCTTTGAACATTATCCCTAGGCATACCCGCTTCTTTTGACTTTTCTACAGCCAATCTAAGGGAAGGGTTTGTATCTATCTCTCCCCCACCCTCTTTTGCGGCAATTGTTATCGCTCGGCTGATCTTGGAAAATGTCTGGCTCTTTCTGGCATCTGTTATCGCTTTATCCCTTTTTATCTTCGACCATTTATTATGACCGCTCATAAGATTGATAATACCACAATAGCGCCGATAAATAACTTCCTTGCAACTAGGATGGAAATTTGATATGGTCTTACTCATGCAAAATAACGGCTTATCCCTACAGAAGCAGTCGGTAGATGCAGCTTTGAAAGGAGACTGGAAGAAAGCCATAGATCTCAACCTTTTAATACTAGAAAAATTCCCCGATGATATGGACACAAAGGCCAGATTGGGTAAGGCTTACCTACAGGTCAAAGATTTCACCAAAGCCAAGAAACTTTTCAAAGAGATACTAGACAAGGATCCCATCAACGCAATAGCCAGAAAGAACTACGAGCTGGCAAAAGAAAAGAATACTGTTCCAATAAAAACCAGCGCCAATCCTAAAGCCCTTATAAAAGAGCCAGGGCTTAGTGCTGAGATGTTCCTAGAATCAAAGAAGGTGTTCAAGCATGACCTTATGGCTGGTGAGGAACTCAAGATAAGATCTACAAAGAAGAATATAAAAGTCTTTCGAGATAAGATCCAGCTGGGTGAATGCCAAAGCCCAGATATCCTCACGGCGTTAAACGCTGCTAAAGAAGAAAAGGCTGAGGTAAAGGCTTTCTACGCCTCAAGGAGAGATAAGATCATGAAGATCATAGTCAGGTGCACTAAACCTGTCTTCAGAGCTGAAAAACAGGCAATTAAGCCATATCTCAAGAAGGGCACTCTAAAAGAGCCCGAACTTGAGATCACTGAACTGGACATTGAAGAAGAGGAATAAGTATCCCCTACCATCTATCTTAGATCGTCATCTTCCAGACTTAGAACAATTGGTTGATCAGTCTTGAGAAGCTCCTTCTTTTGCGTTGGTTCTTCCTTCTTTGGTTCAGGTTTCTTCTCCACCACCACTGGTGGATTTGGCTTCTTCACTTCAGGCTTTTTTTCCGCAACCATCGGTTTAGGCTGGGGTTTCTTCTCCACTTTCACAGCCGGGATTGGCGTACGTGGCATATCAAGAACCACTTTCTTCTCCTCTTCACCCTTGATAATCTTCAAAGCCGCAAAAGGGACTTTTAGATTGTCAGCCGGAATCAAAGCCGTAGCTTCAACGTTCTGCTGGGCATTATGATACAAAGCAGCAGTATCGGAGATCCTGTAAGACCCACAGTCGGCTAGGATGTACCAGACATCTTCTTTCTTCGAAAGCACACCACGGATCTCTTTTGGTTCTGACTTTCCTATGTTCTTGAAGAAAGGCTTTCCATCTTCTTCAACCATCTTCATCTTATCGCCAAACATAAGCATGGACTTTGCGGCATAGTTGGCAGGAACAGGAAATCTCTCACCTGACTCAGACACCATGGATTCACCATCAAAGGTACCTGTTTTGCCTGGTATTTCCTCAAACGCCTTCTTTTCCTCCTCCTCTATGGTCCTCATTACGCTCATTGCAATATTAAGATGTTTCTCAAGAGATTTAAGTTCTGACTTAAGTTTGAATAATTCACTTTTACTAGACACTACTATCGACCTCCTTTCCAGACCTGTTTTCCAGGGCAATTGCCATTCCTTTATCGAATCTTGTTTCAAGCCACTTCCCTACCTTCTCCTCTACGTACGCCCTGTCACTACCATACTTTTGTCTGCTCATCTCAATTACTCTTTGCTTGTTATCACTCTTTGGGACTATACATGTCTCAGGATCCCAGGGCAACAATATCCTTGCAGAAAAAGGCAGCGAGGTCATCCCATCTATCATTAGTTTTATATACATGTGAAATCTTTCAAGAGATATTATGTCGGTCTCATCAAAATAAGGGGCAAACTCGTTCGTAAGTGCCCTTGCATCAGGGGCGCCTAGGGAAAACGTAGCAATAGTGCCCACATTACCGAAAACCGCCTTTAGAAGCTCCTCAGGCAGTTGAGCCGTATACTGGTGGGTCAGATACAACCCAAGTTTATATTTTCTAGACTCAGAAAGGATCGTTTCAAAACTTCCAGTCGCAAAGTTCTGGAATTCATCAACGTAAAGATAGAAAGGCACTCTTTGTTCGTAAGGTATATTGGCCCTTTGTAAGGCCATGAACTGAATCCTTGATACAAGCAAGGCACCCAACAGATTTGCGTTGTCGTCCCCTATCTTGCCTTTAGACAGGTTTATGAGCAGTATCTTCTTATTGTTCATGATATCAGCCAGATCTATTGTAGATTTCTTTTGGCCAAGGATATTCCTGATGGTAGTAGAGGCCAAGAATCTATTAACCTTATTCTGGATAGGAGCTATTGCTTCGGTTACCAGTTTTTGGTTGCCTTTCATGGCTTTGTACTCAGAATCCCAAAATTTCTGAACCATGGGATCTTTCACAAAGTGGAGTATGTATCTAAGATAGTTATCATCTTCCAAAAGCCTTGTTATACCCAACATAGTAGTACCGGGTACCTCAAGGAGAGTAAGTAGACAATAGTTCAGCATGTATTCCAATCTTGGACCCCAAGAGTAGTCAAACTGCTTTTTTATAGCTGCAACCAAGGCAGAGGCCATAAGGTTCTTCTGGGATACATCATCCATTTCCAAAAGGTTCAACCCCACCGGTCTCTCTGTGTCCGAAGGATCAACAAGAACCACATCATCCATCCTATTATCAGGTATCCTTTCCAATATCTTCTCTATGGTTTCACCATGCGGATCCAAAACTCCCACCCCAAAACCTTTCTGGATATCCTGAGTAGCCATATTCTCTAGAAGTGTTGATTTACCTGTGCCAGACTTTCCAATAAGGTACATGTGCCTTAATCTATCATCACCATCTTTAAGCCCAAACCTCACCTTCTTGCTCCTATAGATGGTCTCACCAATATAGGTACAGTTATCAACTGGGAGGGTTGATGGTGGCTCTGATTTCTTGGAATACAACCATGATATGTTTGGCGTACCTAGTTCTGATGAGGGAAAATGGTACAAGGTAGCCATCTCCTCTATTGTCAATACATGGGCCTTATCTGGATCAAAAGTTCTGTTCTTGTAATCTTCAAATCCCAGGGGACCTTCTTCAACCACTCTGAAGCTATTAGTATGAGCGGTGTAGAACTGGTTGAATGAGGCAATCAAGGACCTTTTGTTAGAGTTTATCCTTTCTGGGGTCTCGGCAGAGGACATGATCCTAATCTGGGCCTTATATCCCATCATGGAAAGCTTGTTCTCAATGGCTTTAAGCTCAAGATCCTGGGTAGGAGATATATCTACTGGTTTCAAGCTTGGTTTGCTGTAATCGGTCTTTGTCTCTGCATTTGTAAAAAAACCAGTTATGATACTAATCATTATTTCCTTAAACTCAGTAAGGATATTGTGGGATAAATCGGTAAGTTCCTTGGACATTCCTGACCTACCAAAGGGATCCTTTCCGGCTCGTACTGAATCCACATATCCATAACCCTCATCCTGCCAATTATCCGGGCTGGGCATCACCACGAACTGCAGCCAGACACTCTCACCTTCCTGAAGCTCTGACAAAGAAGATGTCACAGCGGAGAGGGAATCTACTTCAAGCTCCCTAAATGTCTTGATAGGAAAGAATTGCTTTTTGTTGGGAACCAAGGTAACAACATCATGACTATCCCTAAAGGGCACCTTGTCAGTGTAGTCCTCAGTCACCCTAATAACGGCTTTTGGATATTGGGCGTATATCTGACTTTCTACAAATTTCAAAATGTCGTGAGGAACTGCCACGTAAAACCTAATACCTTCAGCGCTGGAAAATGCCATCTCAAATGAGAAATGTTCCTGGTTGGCATAATCCTCTTTCAGAAGACCGTGAAGTGATGCAAACATGCCCTCTGCACCAAGAGTAGTACCCTGAGCTTCCCCACCCTCCTCTTCATTCTTAGGTACTTGTATCTCCAGCAACTCAAAATCTGATGTTCTTTTTTGTGATGAGCCTTTCTTGAAAAAACGCGCAAGGAACCTAACGCCAACAAAGGCAAGAAGCGCAAAAGCGAAATAGTAAAAAACCCCGTTCATTTTATAAAACAACAAAAACCCCCGCCCTAATTTGGAGCGGGGGTCGAAAGGAGAGAGACAATGCAGTTATGTTGTCACAAATGCTTTGCTATGTCAAGTCCAACAATCATTGTTATATCAGCCCTATCAACGGCCGGCTCTGCAAAACCTGAGAGGTCTTCCTTCTTCATGACTTTGCTGAAACCAAAGAATCTCATCAGGTATGAAGCAGACAGAGAATCGGGATCATCTATTATCAAAACACTTTCCTCATAGATCCTAGAAGCATTCCCCACCTCGATCACTCTCATCCCAGCGTTCTCACAGACTCTGCCCCCAAATCCCGCTATACCCGGCATCCCTGTCCCATTTAGAACCGCTACAGCTTTGTTTTCCATAGAGATCTCGGAATTAAAGACAAACTTTTTTATCTCTAGATCAAAGTCACCAAAAGCTGCGGTTTGGATATCCGAAGATCTTAGGATCTTCAACAGGTCCAGAAACTCAGAGGAACTAAAATTGGTGACCAGGTCATCCCTTATCCCAAATAAGAACTCTGGTGAGAACGCAGCGATCGTGGGACCTCCCATCAACAATCCCGACATGGTACGTACACTATCTCCTCTCACATAGACATATCTGTCAATCTTAAGTCCAAGGTCAAACTCGACTGAACGGACAAGATACTCAATGCCACCTTTAAGGTCTCCATCGGAATATCTTTTACCAAGAGCAAAGATATTGGAAATAGTTTCCAGACCAAACTTTCCTAAAGCATCGATCTTCTCATCTTTTGGAATCTCCACAGACAAAGCTGTGTCTTTCGATGAGTTCAGGACTAACAGTTTGAGCGCCCCTAATTCATCGGGGTCATCGGATCCAGATACGGATGGTATAAACAAAACAGTGTAAACATTCTGAACAGAAAGGTCCTTCGAATCGGCCGAGAAGGCTGATGCTACACTTTTACTAACCAGTTTAAAAATACCAAATATCGATAGGGAGAATACACTTATGAGTACAAAAAGTACGGGGGTCACTTTCCTAAGGCTGCGTTTTTTGAGTCTTTTCTTACTTTGGGCAGACATAATAAGATTCTCTGCGCCAAATTGTATCAGATTATTTGTGAGGTATAAACAGCTTCCAAATAGGTTCGTCTGGGAAACAACTTAGAACCATAGGTTTTCCTGTTACCGGATGGCTAAAACTCAAGCTATATGCATGAAGCATCATACGACCAAAACGATCAAGAGACGATCTCAAAAACGATCTAGAGCAGTATAAAGGGTCACCGGCAATGGGATGCCCTAAAGCAGCAAAATGCACCCTTATTTGATGCGTTCTACCAGTTTTTGGCGATATATCCATAAAAGTGTAACCTTCAAAGATCTTGATCTTCCTCGCAGTGGTAAGAGCCTCTTTTCCATCCTCTACCACTGCAAAGCGCATCCTATTTTGAGGATTCCTCTTTATGGGGGCGTTTATCTCAAGGATCTCGTCTTCGATCTCACCAACAACAACTCCAAAGTAGTGCTTCTCAACTTTTCTTTGTTTGAATTGTGCTTTCACAGATTCAAATGAGGACTTGTTTTTGGCAATAAGTATCAAACCTGAAGTGTCTTTGTCCAACCTATGGACTATACCTCCCCTCAAAGCAAATTCCGACTCATCATCAGGAATTACTATCCTTCCTAGGATCATATCTTGCAAAGTACCCTCACGGGCAGTCAAGGAATTATTTACTATCAAGCCGCTGGGTTTATTGATGACCAAAAGGTCAGAGTCCTCAAATACTACTGATTGCTGATCCATTTTTAACGTATCTTTCTATAGCTTTGATTATATCCGGGGGCGTCAGCTCAGCTTTGGCCAGAAACTCTTTTGCACCATTGTCCAAACACTTCTGGATTATAGAAGGATCCTCCAGATTACTCATTATTAGGACGGGTTTCTGATTCAAGATACTATTGGCATTTATGCTTTTCAGTATCTCTATACCGTCAAGTCTCGGAAGCATTATATCCAGCAGAAGTATATCCCAGTCACCCTGATTTATCTTGCCTATCGCTGTTTCTCCATCCGCTGCCACATCAACAGAGTAACCGACGTCCTTCAAAAAGTCTGCATACAACTCCCTTAAGCTTAATTCGTCCTCAACAAGTAATACTTTGTTCATTGTTTTTTTAAAAAGGCTTTGACCTCAGAAACTATCTTATCCGGTGTTATCTCTGACTTTATAAGATAACCATCGGCTCCATAATTGAAACACTCATTTATCACGTTCTCACTGCCCAAATTGGTAAGAAGTATGACCGGTCTTCCCTCCCCCACATTGGCAAAATGCATCTCCTTCAATATCTGAACTCCATCCATACTAGGCAGCATTATATCCAAGAGTAAAAGATCCCATTTCTCGGAAACTATCTTGTCATAACCATCCCTACCATCCTTAGCCTCTAACATTTCAAAACCCGCATCTCTCAAAACCTCAACGTACAAAGTCCTAATCTCGTCCTCGTCCTCTATTATGAGGAGTGTGTTTTTTTCCTGGTTCATTTTTTACCTCCTTTGATAATTATAGAGGCAAAGATAACAATCAACAAGCCGATAGATATCATAACGTCAGAACCGTTAGCATAAAAAAGACCAAAGTCTATCCTATCCACAACACATTTATCGGTATATCTTTCCCAAAGGTTGTGGACACCTCCAAACAAAATCATAGCAAGCCCTATCAAAGTTGCGGGCTTACTCCTAAACATGGAAAGGTTGATGAATAGGAACACCAAGACCAAGAGAACAACAAAAACAGCGTATTGTAGTGGTGAAAGAATATGGGATAAAAAGTAATTGCAGTTGTAGGCTATAGTCTTACTTCTTCTTTTTATTGCTACAGCTGGAACAAGTTGTAGCCTCAGGATAGATCTCCAAACGCCCTTCTTCTATGGGGCCACCACAAACCTCGCAAATCCCATACTTTCCTATCTTCATCCTGGCTAAAGCTTTCCTAACCTGCATAATAACCGGAGCCAAAGAAGCCTTTTTTATATCAGTGAGCTCCTTGGGAGTATCTTCCAGCACTGCATCATCCATAGCTTCTGAATTACCCTCACTTCTTCCATCTTGAAGATACGGATCCTCTTCGATAAGTTTTTGCTGTCTCGCTTCCAACTGCTTGTTCTTGGCCAACAGATTTCCTTTGAAGATCTTGAGTATGTTATCTAATGATTTCTCTTTTTTATCCATATGCTTGTTCATCCTAATCAGAAAGTTGAGCAAGCTTATTGTAAACAAGCACGCATAAAATATCAAACTGACTCTGCCAGGAAAAACCAACATCCCAATGATTATATTTGTAAGGGCAAAGATCGGAAAAACAAGACCAGAGATGGACTTTCTCCTCAAAAAAGACAGACCGGCGAATGCAAAAAGGTAGCCCGAAAACAGGAACAAAAACGCGAATTGCTTGTAGTACGCTATTAAACTAAGAGATATCAAAGACAAACCAAGCAAAAAAGACAGTGAAAAGATATCGAGTATCCTGAAAAGCGACCACTTCCATTTCCTGGAAAGAATTACCACAGGAGTAATAAATCCTATCAAAGCGCCTAACGAACTGAATCCCGGAGTCCAAAACCTTATGACATTATAGTAAGTTCCATAAAATCCCAACCTGTTGTCAAAAGCATAGAATACCCTGGAGAAAACCAAACTGGAGAAAAGTGATACTACAAAAAGGTCGAACAATTTCTCTTCGCCAAATCCATCCTTCCTGCCCTCCTGCCAAAGAACGAACAAGGACATAAAAAAAGCCAGAGTGAGAAAGATCCCTATCGTATGGATCTTATATCCGCTAAAGACAAAGAAAGTAGGCAAATTCATAGATTAGGCTTTTGACAGATACTCACCTGTCCTGGTATCCACTTTTATGGTATCCCCTATCTTGATGAACGGGGGGACCCTTACCACAGTACCATTGGGAAGCTTAGCTTCCTTCAAGACATTGGTAACCGTATTCCCCCTGTAACCAGGCTCTGTATAGGCTACTTCGAACACTAGGCTATTGGGAAGCTCTACCGAGACAGGTTCATCCTCAAAATACATCACCTGAACCACAATACCTTCCAATAGAAAGGCCGCTTGCTCCCCTATCACGTCCTCTGGGATAGTAAACTGTGCGTAGGTCTCAGGATCCATAAATACATACCCTATTTGGTCGTTATAGAGATATTGAGCGTTCCTTTTCACCACGTCAGCATATTCCATCCTTGTGGAAGCCATGTAGCTCTTTTCTAGAACAGAGTTATTCAAAAGATTTCTTACCTTGACTCTTACGGTGGCACTTCCTCTGGAAACTTTCACATGGAAATACTTCAACACCAAAAAGGGGGTGTCATTTTCCTTAAATATTGCTCCTGTCTTTAGGTCTGTAGCTATCATATTTTTCCTTGCTGGTGCCACGAGTGGGAGTTGAACCCACACGAGGGTTGCCCCTCATTGGTTTTTGAGACCAACGCGTATGCCATTCCGCCACCGTGGCTCACAACAACAGAGATTTTATCACAAGAGGCTATAAACTTTCTCTTCTTTGCTCAAGCTCAAAGAATTGGGTCCTGTTCTGCTTGAAGAACAAAGGTATCTCACCGGTAGGTCCGTTCCTATGCTTTGCCAACATCAATATGTAGTTCTCCCTATCCTCTTCGTCAGGTCTGTACAAAAACATCACAATATCTGCATCTTGTTCTATAGATCCCGAATCCCTAAGATCAGAAAGCTGAGGCCTCTTATCTCCACCACGCTGTTCTACCGCTCTGGACAGCTGTGAAACGGCTAAAACGGGTACTTTTAGTTCCCTGGCTAAATTCTTCAAGGCCTGGGAGATCTCAGAGACTTCCTGCACCCTGCTTTCCAGATTCCTTCCCCTTACCAGCTGAAGGTAATCAACCACTATCAGGTCTATCTCGTGTTCCAGTTGGAGTCTTCTGGCCTTGGTTCTCATTTCCATCACACTAATACCAGGGGTATCATCAATAAAGATTGGCGCTTCAGCCAGCTCACCTGCGGCAATACCATATCTCTCAAAGTCGTCCTGCTCCAGGTTTCCTGTGGTGATCCTCCAGTTATCTATATCTCCTTGGGCAGATATCATCCTGTCTACTATGGATTCCCTACCCATTTCCAACGAAAACATCGCCACTGCCTTGTTGTGAACTGTTGCCGCGTGCTGGGCAATGTTGATAGCCAAAGATGATTTACCTACAGAAGGCCTTGCCGCAAGTATGACCAAGTTTTCCCTTTGAAGACCGGAAAGCATGCTGTCCAAGGTTTTCAGACCTGTAGGCACTCCTCTTAAAGCACCTCTGGTCTTGCTTAGCTCATCCAGCCTCTCAAATGTGACTTCCAAAGTCTCTTTTACAGGAACAAAGTCCTGCTGCACCCTATCTTGGGATACCGAGTACAACATTTGCTCCGACTGGTCCAAAAGCTCTTCAATATTACCTTCTTCAAATACCAGCTCCCCTATCCTAGCGGCTGTGTGCAGAAGTTTTCTTTTTACCGCGGCATCTCTGATTATCCTGGCGTAAAACTCTACATTGGCAGCAGTGGGTACTGAGAAAACCAGTTCTGACAGATATGCTGTTCCTTCTGAGGAATCAGTCTTGCCCATGGTTCTTAGCTCATCAGGCAAGGTAATAAGATCAGCCGGTTCCCTTCTTTCATAAAGATTTACTATTGCTTGGAATATATCTACATGCAGAGATTTATAAAAATGCTCGGGCCTCAGGAATTCCACCACTTTCACAATGGCGTCGGGGTCGATCATCACCGCACCTAGCACAGATTTCTCTGCATCAAGGTCGTGGGGCGGTATTCCCACCTGAGTGGTCTTAATTCGTTCTTCGGCCATATAAGTTAATGCTTGGGGCTAAGCACTATTACTTCTGTCTCTTCCAAATTCCCTGATTTACTACTTAAAGTAAGCTTATCCTGTCCCTTTTTACTGCCATTTTCAACTCCCATCTCATCCAGGAACTTTTCCAAAGGTTCGAGATCCTTCTCAAATTTCAGGTCGGGAGTAGCATAATGCATTGGGACAACAAAATTGGGCTCGATAGAGGATATGACTTTTGATGCCGTTTGGGCATCAATCGTGTAGTTGCCTCCCACAGGTATCAGAAGCACATCTATCCCAGGAAGCTCAGAAAGGACCTCATCAGGAAGGTCATGTCCAAGATCCCCAAGGTGAAGTATGTTTAGTCCCTCTACATCAATAAGGAAAATCGTATTATCCCCCCTTTCGGCACCGTTTTTTGTATCATGGAAGGTCTTATATCCTAAGATCGTGACGCCATTTACTTCATACTCTCCGGGTCCATCAATAACTATCCTGGTATTGTAGACACCGGCGGCATTGTCATGATCAGGATGATGATGGGTCACCAAAACAGCGTCGGCGTTAAGTTTAGGAAGGTTGTAGCCGACATGCTTGGGATCATAGGGATCCACCACTAGCGTGCACTCTTTTCCCCTGATCTGAAAGCATGAATGGCCTATGAACGTTATATCCATGGCAGTATGATATCACAACCGAATCTGAAAACTGAATAGAATTTACCTTAAAAGGCGAAAAACTGTTAAAATTATCGTCATGGAAGCACAAAGGCTTAGTACACAACCATATAAAGGCACCAGGGACTTGTTCCCTGAAGATCTGAAAGTCCAAAGTTATATCTTTGACACGTGGAGAAGGGTATGCAAAGGCTTTGGTTATGAAGAATACCAGACTCCCCTCTTGGAGCCTGCAGAGATCTACAGAGCCAAATCAGGTGAGGATATAGGAGGCAGAGAGCTTTACACACTTACTGACATGGGCGGAAGAGAATTGGCACTAAGGCCGGAGCTAACACCATCTGTAACTAGGATGGTATGCAGGAAATACAAAGAGCTACCCAAACCCATAAGGCTTTTCAGTATAGGCAGTTTTTACAGGAGTGAGGCCCCACAGAGAGGCAGGAATAGAGAGTTCTGGCAGTTGAATGCAGACATCTTTGGTGAGTCGTCCCTAAATGCAGACATCGAGATCCTCCAGCTGGCTTTGGAACTGATGCTGGCCTTCAACCCACCCACAGGCTCGTTCAGACTTTACCTAAGTAACAGAAAGCTTCTAAACTCCTTGTTCGACCTTTTGAATATAGAAAATAGAAGTACTGTTTCAAGAATACTTGATAAATACCAGAAGTTACCAGCGGATGTTTTTGAAAAAGCCCTTGCTGATCTAGATATATCGGGTGAGAGGTTCAGCAGAGTGAAAGCTTTCATGGAAGGTAATATAGAGAAAGAACTGGAAAGCTCGGAAGGCTACAATGAAATAAGGAAAATACTTGCTGTGCTGGAGGCCTGCGGATACAAGGACCTAGTGGAGTTCAGGCCTTCCTTGATAAGGGGGTTTGACTACTACGACGGCATGGTCTTTGAGGTTTTTGATATGAATAAAGAAAATACCAGGTCTCTTTTTGGTGGAGGAAGATACAATGGTCTAGCCAGGATCTTTGGAAGTGAGAACTTCCCTGCTGTAGGTTTTGCCCCTGGCGACGAAACCACTAGACTGTTCCTAGAAACCTGGGGTTTGATCCCCAACCTTAAAGATGCCGAAAAGTGCTTTCTTTTTGCTGTCACAAAGAGGGAGGGCATTACCACATACCTAAACAAAGTAGCGCAAAGACTTAGAACTCAGGAGGGAAAAACCGTGGTCACAGACCTTTCTGAAAATATAGAAGGAGTTGAGGAGGGATTAAGGGAAACCAATAAGAAGGGCTTTAGATACGCAGTGTTTGTTGGAGACAACGAGTTTGAGAAGAACGGTTATACCCTAAAGGATCTATCAACCGGAGATCAAACCTTTTCTAATCTGTAAGATCTACGGTATCATAAATCAATGCCCAGAAGACCTAAGTTCTATGCTTATGTATCCTTACTTATAGCCACAGCCATATGGGCTGCAGCAGGACCCATCATAAAGCTGACCCTAGGCTATATTCCCGTCATAACCTTTCTATTCCTAAGATTTTTGATCGTATGTATACTCATTTCTCCTTTCATGTGGCTGGAAATAAAAAGAAATCCGATCAACAGAAAGGACATTAAGAACTTTGTGATACTGGGGATCTTAAGCCAAACTGTTCTTATAGTCCCGTTCTATGGGTACCAGTATACCCGGGCGATAGACGCGGCCCTCATAGGTATCACCTACCCTGTCATGGCAGTAGCCGCGGGCAGTTACTTTTTCAAAGAAGTGGTCACAAAGATGGAGAAAGCGGGCATGATCCTTGCAACCTTGGGGGCATCTGTGATCATGATAGAACCAATCCTCTCAGGTATGGGTGTCTCAAAAGTCTCAGGCATGAGCATATTTGGCAATGTGCTCATATTTGTATATCAACTATCGTGGGTGGCATACATCATATGGTCAAAAGCCGCCATGGGTGAAAAGTCAATTGAAGTGAGCAAGACCTCTAAGAAGCTTAGGATCTCTCCCATGACCAAGAAATACAGTCCGAGCATTATTACCATGTTCACTTTCTTTGTCGGACTGGCGTCATTCATACCTCTGGTCATAGCCGAGAACATATCAATAAAGGCCGCACTGCAATACTAATAAGTTCCCTCGGTACTACACCAATCCTGGGTGTACTTTATATGGCTCTTTTGTCTTCTATACTTGCCTACATGCTCTTCCAGTGGGGACTTCACTATGTAGAAGTCACTGACGCAGCACTGTTTACGTATCTATCCCCTTTATTTACCTTTCCAATAGCATACGCACTACTAAAAGAAATTCCGTCCCCCACTACGGCTGTAGGTACAGTGTTTATAGCCGCAGGCATATTGATTGCCGAAAAACATAAATCTTGATATACTCCCCCAGTATGAAAAAGGGTATACATCCACAGGTTTATAAGGAATGCGTTGTCACATGTGCATGCGGCAATACATTCACCACAATATCCACCCAAGAGACTTTGAGGGTGGAGATCTGCAATATGTGCCATCCTTTCTTCACCGGGCAGCAAAAGTTCATAGACACCGAAGGTAGGATAGAGAAATTCCGAAAGAAAGTGGAAATGTCAAAACAGAAACAGGCCGTCTCCAAGAGCAAGAAACAAGACAAGAAGGACAAGACTACTTCAAACAAATCATCCCTGAAAGACCTCCTGGAACAAGCAAAGACCTCAAACAATTAGATGGACCAAGGTAAGTCACTTTTAGAAAGTGAGATTCAAAGATTAACAACTGAAGTTGAAGCTCATAAAAAGCTTTTGCAGGAGGAATCCTCTGAAGGTATGAGGGACCTTATCCTTGAGGAAATAACAAACCTAGAAACCTCATTGAAAGCCCTGAACGACACCAAAGAACACCTGAATCTCTCTCAACACCATGATCCGTCAGATGAGCCCAACCCCTCGTTAGGGATCAATAAGAATGTGGTAATCCTTGAGGTAAGATCGGGAACCGGTGGAGATGAAGCAGGCCTTTTTGCCGCAGAGCTCTACGAGATGTACAAAAGATATGCCGAGAAGAAAAGCTGGAAAATGGAAGAGGTCTCGGTTTCAAGAAACGCCATGGGAGGCTTCAAGACTGCAAGTGCATACATAAAAGGCCCCGAGGTATACGAAAGCCTCAAGAACGAGTCTGGTGTTCACAGGGTACAAAGAGTACCCTTAACCGAGTCTAGTGGCAGAATACACACTTCCACAGCCACGGTCGCAGTACTTCCAGAGCCGGGAAAATATGAGATCACAATAAGACCCGAGGAAATAAGGGAAGACTTTTTCAGATCCGGGGGGCATGGGGGTCAAAACGTAAACAAAGTCTCCACTGCCGTGAGGATCACACATATACCAACGGGCGAAGTCGTGGAATGCCAGCAGGAGAGATCTCAGCTTAAAAACAGAGAAAGAGCAATGGCTGTACTTAAAGCAAGACTTTTTGAAATGATGCGCGAGCAAAATGTCCAGGATATATCAAATCTCAGATATTCCCAGGTAGGTACAGGAGAAAGAAGCGAAAAGATAAGGACTTATAACTTCCCCCAAGATAGAGTAACGGACCACAGGATCAACACTTCATGGCACAACCTGCAAAGTATAATGATGGGCAATATTGAGGAAATGCTAGAGAGTCTCAGGGGTATCGGTGAGGACGGGGCTGAAGGTAACAACATCACCCTGCCTATCGACGACTAACTCTACCTTATCCCCCACCTTGGTCTCCGATATGGCCTTTGAAAGCGGATAATCTTCGTTTATATCTTTACCCTCAAATCTCACTATTATATCCCCTCTTTTCAAACCTACTTTCTCAGCTGGAGAATCAACAATAACTCTGGAAACAAAGGCCCCTTCAGGAAGCTCCTTTAATGAGGCTATCTCCGAAGTCACAACGGTATAGTCAACACCTAGGTAAGGCCTCACTATCTTGCCCTCTCTCAAAAGCCCCTCAAGAAGCGGCTTCAAAGTGTTCACCGGTATAGCAAAACTGATGTTATCAGCTCCATACGAAGTGGCCACATTTATACCAATTAGCTGTCCCGCAGAGTTTAATAAAGGCCCACCAGAATTCCCAGGGTTTATGGCTGCATCGGTCTGTATAGCCCCCTCATAGGTTTTCACAGCGCCTCCAAGCCCCGATGACGCAGACAAGGACCTGGAGATCCCAGAAACTATTCCAAGTGTAACGGTGTTTTGGTATCTTCCCAGAGCATTACCTATGGCAATGGCCTTTTGTCCCACTTTCAGGATATCAGAATCCCCAAACTCAACGACAGGAAGACCCCTGGCTGTAATCTCAAGAATAGCCAAGTCAGTAGGCTCATCAAGGTGTATCTTATTGACCTCATGGGTCGTACCATCTTTCAGGACTACCGAGTATTCCCCATTGACGCTGTTGACAACATGGCTGTTGGTTACGATCAAACCGCTCGGATCCACAATAAAACCCGTTCCTATACCCTCCTCGGATATAGTGGGACCACTAAATATATCAAAGCCCACACTCTTTACCACAATAGACACAACCGATGGAGAAACCTTTTCTACCACATCGACTATGGATGACTCTTCCTCAACCAACTCTGTGGTTCTAATAGAATCTGGCTTTCCATAGGAAGGTTTTTGGAGAAAGTTTCCAAACGGAATCTTGAGACTTTGGGGAACACCACCACCAAAGCCAACGAGAATAACCAAAAATATGATAAGGGTCGCAACCCCTAGATATCCTTTGAATCTCATATCTCTTTTGCTAATTCTAAGGCTTTGTCCAACTGAGCGTCAATCTTGTTGTTGATATCTTCATCAGTCCTCTCCACTTTTATATCGGGCTCTATACCATTCTTATGAACCCAGATCTTATCGGGAGTCAGCCACTTGGCAACTGTGATATGTAAACCGGATCCATCAGAAAAGTCTCTAGCATCCTGTATGGTCCCTTTACCAAAAGATTTGGTACCTATGATGGTGGCCTTGACGTGGAACTTAAGGGCTGCAGCTAAGATCTCAGAGGCCGAGGCACTTCCCCCATCAAGAAGTATATAAACAGATGGAATACTCTGAAACTCCCCTACTCTATCAGTCTCATGGGCTATCTGCTCCCCCAAAGCGTTTTCTTGATACAAAATTGGTTGCTTACCTTTTACGAACTCACCTGCAAGGTATACAGCGGAAGCCATATAGCCTCCGGGATTACCCCTAAGGTCGAGGATTATAGCGTCAAGCTCAGACATACCCATGTCGATCTGGGATACAACCTTGTCCCAATCATTGTTTGTCTCATTACCAAACCTGCTCACTCTGATGTAGGCAGTACCATCCCCTTTATCCTCCCAAGACACACTAGCAACAGTTATGACACCTCTTTTTATCATCACAGTAAAAGGAGCTTCATTACCTCTCATTAGGGTAAGTGTGCTAACAGTACCTGCATCCCCTCTTATTTTGGAGACAGCTTCATTAAGAGAAATGCCCAAGGTACTTACACCCTCAATCTCAACAATGGCATCCCCTGCTCTTACACCAGCTTCTTTGGCCGGGGAACCATCAAGAGGGGCCACAACGATAAGCTGGTTCTCCCTTAACCCAAGTTCGGCTCCAATACCCTCAAAAGTACCATTCAAGTTACTATTTACAACTTTGTTGACTTGCGGGGGAAGGAAGGAAGTGTATGGATCACCAAGAGAATTGACCATACCAGTGATTGCACCCCAAAGCATCTTCTGGGAGTCAACAGGCCTTTCAAGATACTGAGTACTAACCAGATTCCAAACCTCCCAGAACTTACCAAAATCTATCTCTTTAGAAGAGGGGGATCTGTTGAGTATCTTTATCTCAGGGGGATTCTTCTTTATCTCGATCAGGTATCCCCTCTTCCCCAGATTATACCCACCATAAAAGGTACTAAGGGAGACAAGGATCAATATTAGAACTCTTTGGAAAATCTTAAAACCTTTCATTTTTTCACACCAAAGCCCAGATGTTGGGAAGTGGAACTTCCACACTGGTGTCATTCTTTTCGAACTTAACAACTATACTATCTTTACTAGCTTTTTCAATAAATCCAACCCAACCAAAATGATCTTCGGAAAATACTACTACTCTGACACCTTTTTTCAATAGTTTCAGATTGGTCTTAACTGTGGAAGATCGTACCTCCGGATCATCAAAAGCCTCCGGCATAGGAATCCTTAAAAGTCCTTCGATCCCTCTGACAAAAACATATCTATTGGAAACGTTCGTAAGGGTGCTAAACACATCCTTTGGAGTTGAAAGCTGCCCAAACCCGCTGAACAATCCCAAAAAGATATCTGCTTTCTTCGCAATGGAGAAAAGCTCTCTATCAGCACTTCCTGCCAATATACCTGACACTTCAAGCTCAATAGCTTTCTCAAGCAAGTCCTCTTGAAAATAATCGCCTACATAAAGTATTTTCTTATAAACATTCTTGTGGTATTTCTTCAAATACTGCATCTGCATTTCACTACTGGGATTTGGGAACACCACCAACTCACCTTCAACTGAATTTTCCGTACTTGCGAGCATATGGATGTTGGTTGTATGAGTCTTGATCAGAGCAGAAAGGTTCTCTGCTACATCCACGACCTCACCCCAAACGCCGGATAACAGCACAAAGGTCTCCTTCTGTGAGACCAATACAAATGCATCTCCCTGTTTCTCCAACACTCCATTGAAAGGCGCATCCACACTCTTTCCCCTAAATCTTCCTATGGTCTCACCTCTAGCAAAGGTCTTTCCTGGAAAGAGCTGCGCAGAAAACAAGGGGTCAACCAAAAAATTGTTAAGCGCATATTTTGAACTGCCTATCTCGGTAAATGCCTCAACAATATCGCCAGCTTTAACCCGGAGGCTGCCCTCGTTTGGCAGAGATCTTTCTACCAAAACGTCGTTGGCATGGATGATCTTTTTATAAATAGGCACGTAGTCACTCATAGTACCGCCAATGCCTCCCCTATCTGCCTTTCTATATTCTCATAGGAAATAATATTCTCTTCTTCAATACCAGGATCATTTGAATCAATAGACCTTGTATCCACAACAAAACCCAACTTACCTCCCCCCACAGTACCTTCGTACTGACCAAGCGATGAAGACTTAACACTTATATGGGCCTTGGAACCTCCCTCCAGCGGCACAAAGAATAGATTATTCCTTGGTACCTCAAAGAACTGGGAAGTCCCGGAATCAGTGCTGAACAAGCATTCCACAGCGCTGTCTACTCTTACTACAGTACCTAGTATTGTGGGTATCACGTCAGGCGACAATAAAGACTCGTATACCTCAGGTCGGTACTTCTTCAACATCAGGGAGGGTAGATACGAACCATTCATATCCACAAGGACACTGAAAACCCCAGGTGTTCTTATATGAGTCAGTAGGGATTGGAACATATCTGTATCTTTCACATATTCACTTGAGAACCTATCCCCACAAAAAAGGATTGGAAGTTTTGGATCAAGCTCATATGCCTTATCAAGAGAACCGAATCTTACAAAGTCGTGATACATCTTGAATTTGGCCTTTTCCACGATCATATTGGGAACTAGTGCCAGATTGGCCAGAAACGCTAATATATCTTCTTTGCTCATTCTCGATGGGGTTATAGAGGTCGTGGAATTCACATACATCACATTGAAATCAAGGAGATCAGCTAATAGTGCAGAGGCGGGAGTGCTAACCTTGATGTCCAAATCTAGTTCTACTGGCTCAAGGTCGCTACATATAAGAATGTCACAATCCTGGACCGAGAGTCCAAGTTTCTTTATCGCATACCTAAAAACGTCAGTATAGAAAGTCTTCCTATCCGTAAAATGGACCTGCAGAACAGGGTTATATAAAAAAGGAAACCTGAATATCTCATAACCCTTTTTGGGAAGTCCCGGCGCCAAAAAAGTGACCTGTTTTGATCCTATGTGGGCAGACAACACAGACATGCAAATATGATATCACAGAGCGTGTTGGTCCGTATAAGGAAGAAGCGCCATGAATCTGGCCTTCTTTATCTCATTTGTCAGCTTCCTCTGGTTGGAGGCTGTAAGCCCTGTAAAGTTCTTGTGAAGGATCTTTCCCCTGTCGGTGATGAACCTTCTAAGGATAAGTACATCCTTATAGTTAGGCTTGGTATTGGTCTGAGAGAAATAGCACTTATTAGATATCTTCTTCTGACCAAGACCTTTTTTTACCTTCCTTACAAATTTAGCCATATATTATTCCTCTGGTGTCTCCGCAGCATCAAAGCTGGTATCGGACAAAATATCATCTAGGTCTATTTCAGCCTCAGTGTTAGAGCTTGCCTTGTCGTGAGTAGGAGCTTCACCTGAAGCAGCTGGCTCGGCAGAGGAATCTCCAAACTTACCGGATGAAAGGACTATCATCTCATCTATTACTACTTCGGTCTTGTATCTTTTCTCACCCGTATCGTTGGTCCAATCCCTAGTTTGAAGTCTTCCCTCAACATAGACCTTGGTACCCTTGCCCAAAAGCTGGGCGCACAACTCACCTAGTTTGTTCCAGGCCACCACATTGTGGAAATCAGCGGCTTCTTTCTTCTGACCATCTGAAACCCATTCTCTATTAGTAGCAACACCAAAACTGGCTACAGCGGTACCCTGCGGGGTATATCTAAGCTCGGGGTCCCTTGTAAGATTTCCTACCAATATTACTTTGTTAACGCTTCTTGATGACATGTTAACTCCTTACCCAGCCGGAATTACTCCAGTGCTGTAATTAAATACCTGACTAGACCATCCGTAAGATTTAGCCTTGATTTCAGAGTTTCCAAATGTTTCTTATCCATCTCGAACTCAAAGACATCATAGTATCCTTCGGTATCATGTTTTATTTCGTAGGCAAAGCCTCTTTTACCCCAAGGCTTTATCTCACCCAATTTGCCTTCGAAAGATTCTATATGGGTCTGTACTGTACCAAGCACTTTCTTGGCTCCAGCTTCGCCTAAAGAGATCTTTGATATTGTCATTATTTCGTATTTTCTATTCATAGCTTTTAGACGGGGGCATTATACTAACAGGTTTATCTCTTGTCCACTAGTATCGCTCCAGTAAAAATAGATATTACACACTGAATCTGAATTCTACTACATCACCATCATTCATAAAATACTCCTTGCCTTCTGTCCTTATCAAACCCAGTTCCTTGGCACCTCTCCAGCTGCCCGCCTTGACCAGATCATCATAGGAAACTACCTCAGCACATATAAAACCCCTTTCAAAATCAGTGTGGATGGTTCCAGCTGCTTGAGGTGCTTTATCACCTATTCTAATAGTCCAAGCTCGGACTTCCTTAGGACCGGCAGTGAAGAAGGTTTGCAAATTGAGTAATTTATATCCTCTTTTTATCACTTTATCCAGTCCGCTGTAGTGTATTCCCAGCTCTTCCATATATGCCTGAGCATCAGTATCAGAAAGTGAGGCCAACTCTGACTCAAGTTGTGCACATAGGTATACAACATCTGTACCCATTTCCTTATTTTCTGGCTTGGAGACAAACTCCTCCGACACGTTATAAACCTGAATGAAAGGCTTGGAAGTAAGCAGATTCAGATCTTTTGCATGAATATGTTCCTTCTCCGTGAGCTGAACAGAAGATGCAAGCTCTCCCCTGTCCAAGGCAACCAGGATCTTTTCACATACGGCTAGTTTTTCAAAACTTAGCTTGTCTCCACTTTTGGAATTTCTTTGTTCCGTCTCGATCTTTTTGTTCAAGACCTGCAAGTCAGCTAGGATCAATTCCATGTTGATCACTTTGATATCATTCTCAGGGTCTGTAGAGCCCGCTCGGGCTACATTTGGATCTTCAAATGCTCTGACAACATGAATTATGGCGTCCACCTCTCTGATGTGGCTTAGAAACTTATTACCTAAGCCTTCTCCCTCAGAAGCGCCCTTGACAAGCCCTGCAATATCAACAAAATTCACTACCGCGGGCATTATCCTCTTGGGTGGGGTCTTGTATTCTTTTTCTACTATCTCATAAAGCTTTTGCAGCCTCTCATCCGGAACATCCACCACGCCTACATTTGGCTCAATAGTAGCAAAGGGGTAGTTGGCTGCCAAAGCAGCCTGCTTTTTGAGAAGAGCGTTAAAAAGGGTGGACTTACCTACATTTGGAAGTCCTATGATCCCGATAGAAAGTCCCATGGTGGGTATTCTACGTTGATTTGGAAATAAAATAAACTGTCTACTAAAAGGAGCCCCAGCGTTTTCGTTTCCACACAGTGGTTTCGACGCTGGGGTGCGATAGCTCCTTTGTACAAAAACAGACCAAACGGATTAGGAGGTCACGCTACCATTTTCTGCACGCACAACGCGCATAGTAGCCATAATCTCCGCTTCCCGACGCTTACTGACATCTTCCTCTTTCTGTCTAACAGAGCTTCGCTGTTGATATTCCAGAATGGAATCCTGCAGTACTACAGACAACTCCGGGTAGCCATCCTTCAAGATATCAAGGAGCATTTCTGCCCCACAACATGTATCCTGATTGTACACACCGCGGTGGCTCTCAGGGAGTCTTGCCATCGCAACAGCGAAATCGACCAGGATTTCAGCCTCCCCCGCACTCTGTATCAGGGAGAGGATTGTGGGCACATGCCATGGCATGATGACATGGCTTCTTCCTTCCATATCATGGGGCATGTACCTCACGAATGCTGCTATTTGCTGGGAGAACAGCTTGGCGCTGTACTTCAAGCCTTCTCCAAAAAGTTGACTTTGTACAAAGTCAGCATAACGCCAGAGCGCTGCTTCGTGTTCCATCCTCGGAACTGACTGCCCAGAAGCTTCACGCTCAATGATCGAGCACATGCGCTCATGAGCAACCCACTTCCATTTCTCAGGTGCATCAGAAAGCAACAGATATCTGAGCGGGTTGTACCCAGACGCCTCGTCCATAGACCACCAAGAGGTCGGATCATTCAGCGAGAACAAGCTGAACAACCTCTCGGCCACGTCATCATGCAAGAATTGTAGAAGATCCACAACGAGATAGTTGTAGCCCTTCAAAAGGCTATAGTTCTTCTCAGGATCCCTTCTTCCCAGGACGTGCTTGTAGAAAATCTCCACCAACTCTGCGAGAAAAGCGTAAAGATCCTCGGTCAAAAATGTGTGTTTGACACCCAGGTCCCCACTGAACCCAGTGTGCCCACTATACTGACCGAGAATGCGGTCTCCACCCCAGTAGAAGGGGATAGAACGTCTCTCCGGAGTCAGCAGAATAAGTAGGGCTCTCGCCTTAAAAGCTGCGTGGATTTCCGGATCCTCAATCAGCCCTTTCAAGTCCCTGAACTCACGATCCTTGAAGTTCACCCATTCTTTCCAAGCCCTCTCTGTCTCTGAGCAAAAGAACGAGCTCTTCCACCTCCGAACAAGCCGCCTCACTTCTCTGGTTACCATTTCCATACCTCCCATACTACTCATCCTGACTTCATCATCCAGGGTATACCGCCTCGCCCTTCCTGCCCGCCAACCCGCCTTCTTTCGAATAAGGCTGGAGAGTAGGACCATCTCACCGGGATCGGGGTCAGAACCACCTTCCCACACATCTTCTGCGAGGGAAAATGTTATCGAACCCTCAACACCCTGTGCGGTTGTAACTGCATAAGGTCCATGTTCACCATTTAAGACCCTCTGCACAACCGCCACAATTCCTCCCGACATCTGCACCTCCTCTATTTTCAATGTACATCAAGCTATCGCTGACGCACATATTACAACTTATTCTGGAAGGAATCAATATTATAGGTCTTGTAGAATACGGGCTTTACATTTTGAAGCTCAAGGAGCTAAATAAGAAGCGGAGCCACCAAAAGCGCACTCATACCAACTAGCTTCATAAAGATAAGGAGTGAAGGTCCTGCTACATCCTTCATGGGATCCCCTACTGTGTCCCCGATAACCGCAGCTTCATGCTGTGGGGTGCCCTTCAAACCTTTGGTTGATGCGATAAGCTTCTTGGTATTATCAAAGGCTGTACCGGTGTTGTTGAAGAAAGGTCCTAACAAAGCAGCCGACACTACCGACCCTATCAAAAGAGGACCTAAAGCCTCTGCTCCAAACGCAAATCCCACTAAGATTGGTACAAGGATTGAAATAAGCCCCGGTAAGATCATGCCTTTGAGGGCATTCTTGGTCGTAATGTCTATGCACTGGGCATAATCAGCCTTAGCTTTACCCTGCAAAAGACCCTTGATCTCCCTAAACTGCCTTCTGATCTCATCTACCATCAAGAAAGCTCCTTTAGCAGTAGCCTCCATAGTCAAAGAGGCAATAAGGTAAGGTAAGGAAACACCCAACAACAGGAAACCGAGCGAAGTGGGATCAGTGACATTAAGGGTATCTATACCTGTGATAGTGAAAAAAGTTGAGAAAATAACAAAGGCTGTTATCGTACCTGAGGACATTGCGTAGGCCTTGGTAATGGCTTTCATGGTATTCCCTACTGAATCCAGAGAGGAAAGACCATCTACTAACTCCTCTGATGCGCCTGACATCTCGACAATTCCTGAGGCATTATCTATCACGGGACCAAAGGCATCAGCAGTCATGATGTAGGCTATTAGAAGATCTGTGCCTATATTCACCCCGATAACTGCCAATATTGAGCCACCGGATAACGTATAGGCAAGGATCGTTGAGGCAACTATCGCTATTACAGGAACTATCGGACTTCTCAAGCCATATCCCAACCCGACAATAATGTTTATGGCGGGTCCCCTCTTAGCAGCCTCCGCCATATTGGCAACGGGCTTTCCTTCCATTCCAGCAAAATATCTGGTCGAAAAAGCAGCAACCAGAGTCACTACTACACCCAAAAGTACCCCGATCCAGACGCTCAGGTCAGGCAACAGCATCTTGGTCAGAATAAAGGAACTGGACAATCCCAAGGCAGAAGCAATCCAAAGACCATAATTGAATGACGCATTAGGACTTTTTGTCTCACTTATCTTCCTGGTCAAGGCTATTGCTATCAAAGAGGCCATGATACCGCAACATTGCAAAAGGATGGGATAGAAAACAACATTCGGACCGTACTTGAAAAGCAAAGCCGATGCCACAAGGGTACCGGTCACTATATCATCACTAAAAGTCTGAAAGAGATCTGAGCCTCTACCAGCACAATCACCAACGTTATCTCCCACCAAATCCGCTATCACCGCAGGGTTTCTAGGGTCATCTTCAGGCAAACCTTCTTCTACCTTCCCAGCGAGATCGGCTCCAACATCTGCAGACTTGGTGTAAATCCCCCCTCCAATCTGTGCAAAAAGAGCTGCTAAACTAGCTCCAAATCCAAATCCCACCAAGACCTCATAATCTTTGAAGACAAGGTAAAGGATGCTTAGAACAAAAAGGGAAAGCCCGGTGATAGCAAGCCCTGTAATGGAGCCACTAAGGACTGCAAGTCTGAAGGCACGACCTGTTGACTTTGAGGCCGAATTTGTCACCCTGGAGTTGGCGAAAGTTGCGGCGAACATACCTATAAAAGAGCCAAGTAAAGATACAAATACCCCAAGGACAGAGACAAAGGCCACTCTCCAATCAAAAAGAAATAACAGTGCTAAAAAAAGGAAAGGAGTTACCAGAGAAATAGATTTAAGCTGTCTGAGAAGATATGACTTCGCACCAACAGCAATATACCCTGCCACTTCTCCCATCTTACCGCCAGGTCTGGGTTCTTTCCTTATCTTTAAAAGAAAACTAAGTGCAAAAAATATAACTGTTAGACCTGTCAATAATGATATGTAGAACATAAGTACAGATAATACCACATCAAAATAACTCTTTAAATAACAAGGGAAAACTTACTCCTCTTCCACACCAAAGATCTTCATAAGAACATCGATCACAAAAGAATCAAACCTCTCCACCAAGTGCCAGAACTGCTCAAACAAGTTGTCATTGTCCTGAGTGTCCTCTGCTCCCACCGTGCCAGTACTTTCAGCAGAAGAGCCAAGAACAGAACCCTCTTCGTAAAGACTTAGCTGTAACCTATTTGAGGAATCTCCCAAAACCTTTGTC
>JBAZBO010000002.1:0-11365 GCA_041671425.1 Patescibacteria group bacterium
TTGGAAAGTATGGGTAACGACCCTTTAGCTGGAACAGCCTTTGTGGCTATCCCCAAACCTTTTGCAAAGTTTTCCTGAAGGCAGGTGAATTTCATAGTAAGGACATAAGTTACTCTTTGTCTTTTCTGGCAATGGGCTTGAGCACAACGTGCCTGTTAGCCTTTTCGCCAACACTTTCCGAAGTCACATCCTCATAATCAGAGACAAACTCATGGACAAAGTACCTTTCAGAGGAACTCATGGGAGACATCTCAACCTCCTTACCAAAGAACCTAACTCTGTCTATAAGCCCTCTTACTATATCCTCTATCTTACTCTCACGCTGTTGTCTGTAACCATTTATGTCCACTACCACCCTAGACCATTCCTCAGTACCAAGATTTCTGTTCATTGCCACATTCAAAAAGTTTTGTAGTGCAGAAAGGGATTCCCCTCTATAACCTATCAGGAAGTTCAGATTCTCCCCTTCTATCTCCACGCTTATCTTGTCACCTTTATCTTCTATAAAGAAATGAGGAGAGATATTTATAAATCCCAAGACATTCTCTAATTGATCTTTAATAAAGTTCACTTTTTCCATTTTTGCAACTTTTCGACCCAAGACTTTAGACCTCCTAGGCCGCTAACGAAATAAGTCTGAGCTACTGAAAAGACGGTGGTCGTAACCAAATACAGCACGACACCCGCGGGCAGTCTGGCGCCTATAATCACATTCATTATAGGCATTGTATAGAGCATCTGACTTTGCATATTATACGCCAGGTCATCTTTCTTGTCAGGGGTCTTCTTAGCAGCTTTTTCACCCGCTTTTGCGTAAGGGGCCATCATTTTTGAAGCTACGAGTTGAAATAGACCGGAAAGGATTGCCAGGACCAGATATGGGTCTGGCTTCTCAAGGTTAAGGTACAGAAATTTCGTTTTTATCTGATCCATACTAGTAAACTTCATGGATTCAGAATAGATAAGTTTATTGATCTCCTCTAGATTCAGCCCGGTAGAGAACCTTCTGATGACACCGTAAAGCGCTATGAGAACGATTATCATCAAGATCTGGTTAAGACATCCTGATGCAGGATTTATCCCATGCTCTTTGAAAAGAGCCATCTGCTTTTCAGCTAGCACTTTTTTGTCATGACTATACTTAGCTTTTAATTTATCCAGTAACGGCTGAAGGTCACGCTGCTTTTTCATGTTCCTTAGGGAAGGGATAACCACTGGCACGAGGACAAGTCTTATCAGAAGTGTAAGCACTATTATGGAAATTCCCATACTATCAGTCAGATGGTACAAAATCACCAACAAATTGAAGATCGGACCAACTAGTATATTTTGATATAAAGAAGCTAACATATTACTTTACCGGGTCATATCCACCTTTTGAGAAGGGGTTACACCTTAGGATCCTCCATAAACCCATCAAACTGCCCCTTAAAATACCATACTTTTCAATTGCTTGATAGGTATAGACCGAACAGCTGGGTTCGAACCGACAACTCTTGACACCAAAATTACCTAAGGATAGATACTTTTTGTAGAAGCGTATTAAGGTCAGTACTAATTTCTTCATAGGGAACCTCCAAAATCTCATCCCGAGGATGAACTACTATCCAGTAACCCGGGGAAAGCGTCTCATATTCCTTTCGTAATATCTCCCTATAGATTCTTTTTATCCTGTTCCTCTTCACAGCGGAGGCGTTGAACCTGTTAGTTACTACAATTCCTATACGTGTTGGCTGAGAAAGCTCTCCCAGTTTCAAATAAAACACACGGGAGTGTTTTCCGGTACAGGACTTGCCAAGACGTCTGGTTTTATTAAATTCATAGGTTGAGATTAATCTAGCGCCTTTTTTCAGCATTACTTCTTCTTCAGAGATACTGTAAGTTTCTTTCTACCCTTCAAGCGTCTGCTCTTCAAAACATTCCTTCCTCCAACAGAGGACATTCGGTTCATAAAACCGTGTTTTTTTACTCTTTTTCTTTTTTTCGGCTGCCACACTCTTTTCGGCATAACGTGGGAATATTAACTAAGTAGTAAGGAATAGTCAAATATTTTACAATTTTCCTTGCTTGATTTTTTGTGGATAACTTCTGTAAAGTTATACACACTACCCATTGCCCCAAAGAAAGCTATGCCCGAACATGTAACACACACTGAGAGAATAGATGTCAATGCTTTGTGGAGAGCTGTATTAGCTGAATTGCAGATAACATTGTCAGAGTACGTTTTCAATACCTGGATGGCCAATACCCAGGCAACTACCCTTGATGGCTTCTCCCTGGAAATCTCATGCCCTTCTGAGTATTCCAAGAAGATATTGGAAAAGAACTGTATCTCTCTTATCCAGCAAAGCGTGAACAAGATAGGTAAAGGCGATTACACCCTAAGTTTCATTGTAGGTAAGGCGGCGGATAAATCTGACAGGAAAATTGCTTTGGATAAGCCAGCTCCCCTGTTCGAACCTACCCCCACACCGGAAACCAAATCAAGTTCATTCAGCGCATCCGGAGTATCACCACGATTCACATTCGATAATTATATAAGGGGAAATAACAACCAGCTTGCTTATTCCATAGCCTGGGCGGTGGCCACCAACCCTGGAACTACGTACAATCCGGTCTTTTTCTACTCGGGGGTAGGACTTGGAAAGACACATCTTATACAAGCCATAGGCAATAAGATCATTCGTGAAAAACCTAACCTTAAGGTTGTGTACACCACCGGGGAGTCCTTTACGAATGAGCTGATTGAGTCCATCCAAAGCGGTAGACGTGGCAAAGGGGGCTTCACCCCGGATAAATTTAGAAAGAAGTACAGAGACGCAGACGTACTGTTGGTGGACGATATCCAGTTCATAGTAGGAAGAGAGGCTACCCAAGAGGAATTCTTCCACACCTTCAACGCTCTCCATATGGCTCAGAAACAAATAGTCATCACCTCAGACAGACCCCCAAGGGATTTCACAAATCTGGAGGAAAGGGTCAAATCCAGGTTTGGAAGTGGCATAACCGCCGACATGCAACCACCAGATTGGGACACCAGAGTGGCAATACTAAGGAGTAAGCGGGATAGGGACAAGGACAACATGGCCAATGAAGTCATAGATTATATAGCCCAAAAGGTAAATACAAACATAAGAGAGTTGGAAGGGGCATATCTTCAAGTTCTTACCTATATAAAAGCCACCGGCTCCCCCAACAATCTTGATACTGCTGTACAAGCCTTGGGCCAAACTATAAGGGAAGATAATCTTAAGCCTGTAAACCTTAACCAAGTACTTAATGCTGTTTGCAACTACTATTCTGTTACCGGAAAAGATATAAAGGGAAAGCGTAGGACAAGGGAACTTGTCATCCCCAGACAAGTAGCCATGTACCTAATAAGGGTTCTTACAGAAACACCTTACATGACTATTGGGGAATTCCTGGGCGGAAGGGATCACACCACAGTGTTGTATGGTATCCAGAAAGTAGAGGAGGAAATAAAAGTAGGAGCCAAGACTAGACAGGACGTAGCAAACGTAAAACAGATCATTTATCAAAGCTAAAAATTGTGGAAAACCCCTCAAGTGCTACAGGGTATGTGGATAACTACCACTACTTATCCACAAGGAAATCCACAATATTTACCTGCTTCTCCACAATAAAAAGGTTGTATCCAAGGCAAGTCTAAGGAGAAGTAGTCCTCAAGCAGCGTGACAAGGGGATCTGTAAAGGATCAACATTAAAGGGGGCCAAGAAAGCTTATGGGAGCAAGGTCTTGATGAGAAGTGCACATATCAACATCCCCTATTAAGACTACGACGTATTAAATATACTGAATAGATCATGGTCTATAATGTGGATATGTTTGGGCTATGCGTGATTATCTCCAAAGTAGCAAATCTTTTAATAAACACATTAAAACTAGGAGCTGGTTACACTTGGCCTGGCCATATTGCATTGACCTTATACCCAAGCATTTTGAAATCTCCCAGGATAAGATTCACAAAAGGGTTGATCCTTTTATCGGGCACTAACGGAAAAACTACCACATCCAAACTTTTGGCGCATATCCTAAATGGCGCCTCCTTTAAAATAGTTAGTAATACATCAGGGGCCAACCTGAAAAATGGTGTTGTTTCTTCAATACTCCTTTCATCAAGCCTAAAATCATTAGCCGTTGATTACGGAGTATTTGAAGTTGATGAATTTGCCCTTTCTGAAGTACTCAAGGATCTTACCCCCAATGTATTGATACTTCTAAACCTTTCCCGTGACCAATTGGATAGATATGGTGAGACTGACATCATTTTGGAAAAGTGGAAAAAGTCTTTATCTGAGTTGTCTGCTTCAACTGTTGTGGTAGTGGATGAGGATCAGCTGGAGATAAGGGAGCTATGCCGAAGCTACTCCGGGAAGGTTGATTACTTTGGATCAGATAACTCCTACCTTAAGAACACAGCCCTTAAGGGTATGTTCAATGCCAGAAACATAAACGCCGCCGTACTTGCGTGTAAAAATCTGGGTTTGGCTGAGGAGGATATCCTCCCAGCTTTGAAAACCTTTAAGCCTGCCTATGGTAGGGGTGAGAAAATAGGGTATTTAGGAAAGAACTACCACATTCTTTTGGCAAAGAACCCTGCGAGCTTTAACTATAACTTGGATGCTATAAAAACCTCTGAATTTGATTTCTCTACACTTCTACTTGTGCTTAATGACAATATACCTGATGGTAGAGATGTTTCATGGATCTATGATATTGATCCCGTAAGTTTGAGGGAGACTTTCAAGGGTAAGAATATATATTTTGCTGGGTCAAGGAGTAAGGATATGGCCCTGAGATTGAAACATTCAGGAGTTTCCTTTTCGGAGGAACATACCTTTGGCAACCTGAAAGATGCCTTTGCTGCGCTCTCAAAGATTGATGCTGATGAGATACTTGTACTTCCGAACTACTCAGCCATGCTTGACGTAAGAGATTTCCTTATTGGGAGAAAGATACTATGAAAGTGACCATAGGACATCTATATCCAGAATATCTTAATTTGTATGGAGACAATGGAAACGTAGAAGTGCTTGTATATAGAGCAAGCCAAAGAAATATAGATATCCAGGTTGTTGATCTGAGCCTGGGTAGCGTATCCTCAGGCACCCTTGATGATATAGACATACTGTTCATGGGTGGGGGTCCGGATTCGTGCCAAACAACTGTATATCAGGATTTTGTTGAGCATAAGAAAGCAGGGCTGACGCAGCACATTTTGGAAGGAAAGCCGGCTTTGTTCATATGTGGCGCTTATCAGCTACTTGGAAATTATTACAAAGGAGCTGATGGCAGTGTCTTGGATGGTTTGGGTGTTTTGGACTTCTATACCGAGCATCCGGGTAAAGATGCCAAGAGGTGTATAGGTAACGTTGAAGCGAAGTTATCAGAAGAACTTCTAAGAGATGGGATTTTTATACAGAGTAACGTATTTGGTGACAGCATAGTAGGTTTTGAGAACCACGGGGGTAGAACGTTCCTGGGCAAGGGGGTTCAGCCATTGGGTTATGTGATCAAAGGGTTTGGAAATAACCAGCAGGATGGAACGGAAGGGATTTTGTACAAAAACTGTATAGGAACGTATCTACATGGACCTTTCCTGGCAAAGAATCCCCATATTGCAGACTTCCTTTTGGCCAAGGCCTTGAAAGTTGATACACTTTCCAAACTTGATGATAAACTAGAGATAGCTGTCCACACTGCCTCAAAGATGTTGAAGCAATGAGGATACATAAATACCTTTTATACCTCTCAATTCTGCTCATACCCGTGAACCTTGGTAAACACTTTGTGCTTAGTGAAGCCTATGTGAATGGGAGGCTGATAGATTATCTGGTGCCTGCGGTATTTCTACCAGACATCCTTATAGTCTTGACCTTGCTTTTTTGGATCTTAGGTATCAAAAACCCTTTAAAACACCTGTGGCTTCTCATCTCTTCTGAAGTTAGCCTGACTTTTGGGGTGCTTTTTCTAGCAGCCATGTTCTTTGCCGTTCTTGGCTCCCCCATGATTGTGCCTGCAGTGTACTTTTTTGTCAGGCTGATCATTTATTTCCTTTTTTGTATCTACCTGTTCGATACGTTTGACGTAAAAAACGACTTTGAGGTTGTGCTTAAGATTCTATCTATTCAGGTACTTTTCTTGTCTCTATTGGCATTTGGGCAATGGATAAAGCAGGGATCGGTTTTTAACAACTACTTGGTCCTTGGGGAGCAGCCATATGGATATTCTACCCAGAACATAATCAAGGAGAACTTCTTTGGCGTTACAAAAATACCGCCGCACTCCCTTTTCAGGCACCCCAATGCCTTTGGAGGATACCTAAGCATAGTTCTGGTCTGGCTATTCTATTCTTTCAGGAAAGGCAGATCTCCTTCTATTCTTTCCTTGGGCGCCTTCTTGGCCGGTACGATCTCACTTTTCCTAACTCTTAGCTATATGGCTTGGGCCAGTTTTGTTTTTGGATTGATCGCTGTATTTCTGCTGGAAAAGCTAAATGTTACATTCAGGAAGATACTTTTTCTGCTTTCACTTCTTATCCTCATTTCTGGATTCTCATTGGTGTTTTTTGAAAAAATTCCAATAGTTTCCCTGCAAAGAAGGTCTGACCTGATGTCTGCTAGTTTTAGCATGTTTGTTGAAAAACCCTTATTTGGGATTGGTGTGAATAATAGTACCGCCCTTATGGAGAAGGCTCAGGTAGATAGTAATATGGCTAGGTTTCCTCAGCCCGTTCATAACATCTTCATGCTTCTGCTGGCCGAGTCGGGTGTATTAGCCACGCTGTTTTTTCTACTGTTCCTTGGGACCCTTTCATTAAAGAAGGGCAAGTTCTATCTACTTGGTGTCACCCTTGTCCAGATAATATTGTTGAGCTCTGTGGATCACTATTTTCTTACTGCTCACCAGACATCAGCATTGATGTGGTTGACGTTTGGTTTGGCCTTGATACAATTTTACTGATGCAGAAGAAATTACCTGCCCTTTTATGTTTGGTCTGTATATCTGTTTTGCTATCTGCCTGTACTATTCAGGATCTTCCTTTGGTAGGTAAATATCTTGGTGGTAAGGGCCCTGCATTGGGGCCTGTTTCCCTGACCATGTGGGGTATGTGGGAAGATCCAAGTGTCATGCAGAAGCTTATAGAGAAATATCAGATTGAACATCCGAATGTTTCGATAACATATGAAGATAGATCTGTGGTCAAGCCTTTGGTCACATATAAAGAAAGGGTTTTTTCAAGGCTTGGTACAGAGGAAAGTGCCGATATAGTCATGGTCCACAACAGTTGGGTACCATATATTACAAACAGCCTTTCTCCTGCTCCAGCGAGTGTAATGTCGGCAGATGATTTTGCTTCGAATTTCTATCCTGCTGCTAATGACACCTGTGTAGTGGGTGGAAAGGTATATTCAATACCCTATTACTATGATGGATTGGTCCTCATATACAACAGGGATCATTTTGAGAGTGTGGGTCAGGAGGAGCCTCCGACTGCGTGGGAGGAGTTCAGGAAACTAGCCCTTGATCTCACGAAGCGTTCTGACGACGGTGCTTTGATAAGAGCGGGTGCCGCAATGGGCACAGCCACTAACATTGACCATTTCTCTGACATACTGGGCATGATGTTTGCCCAAGCAGGCGCAGCCATACCAGAAGATCTTGATTCTGAGAAAGCTATGCATGCGCTTTCCTTCTACACTAATTTTGTGAAAGAGGATCGAGTGTGGGATGCCTCACTTCCGGAAGCGGTTGATGCCTTTGCCAATGGAAAGGTCTCCATGATCTTTGCACCCAGCTGGAGAATCTTGGATATAAAAAGAGCAGCCCCCACTCTGAATATTGGTGTGGCCCCGGTCCCTCAGGCAGTTCCATCTGAGCCTGCAACTTGGGGTTCCTTCTGGACTCCTGTGGTGTCATCTAATTCTCAAAATGCTTCCACTGCGTGGGATTTCATAAACTTCCTTGCTCAAGATGAGCAGCAGCTAATGCTGTTTGATGAAGCCTCGAAATTGAGGGAATTTGGGACCCCTTACAGTAGAATATCACTGGCAGCAGAACTGCTTCTCAATCCTTACCTAAGCCCTGTACTTAGCACTGCCGGATATTCCAAGAGCGGTATAATATCTGCCAGATCTGGAAACCAGAGACAGGAAACAGCCATGAAAGAAGCTGTAAATTCCGTTCTAAAGGGCATACAGCCCTTAGAAGCTCTCAAAACTGCCAAAACCGCAATCTCTCAATGAAGAAGTTATTGATAATAGACACATTCAATTTCCTTCATCGGGCTTATCATGCATTGCCTACTTCTCTGACTGATAAAGATGGAAATCCCACCAACGCTTTGTATGGAGTAACGTCCATGATAATAAGTGTGTTTGAGTTGGTAAGACCTGATTACATCATAGCCGCTTTGGATGGTAAGAAGCCCACATTTCGTGTGGAGGAGTTCACTGGATATAAGGCTCACAGAAAACCTATGGAGGATGACCTTTCGTCCCAGATCCCGAAAGTGTTTGATATCCTGGATGCCTTTGGGATAAAAAGAGTTCTAGTGGATGGCTATGAGGCAGATGACGTTATAGGGACAGTAGCTAAGGAATACAGCCATGATTTGGAGGTAGTGATAGTTTCCAATGATAGAGACATATGGCAGGTAGTTGGGAATAATGTAACTATAATGTCCCCTTCTACCAAAAGGGGTGCCCCTACCGATTGGGTAGGAGAGAAGGAAGTCCTATCAAAAATGGGTTTTACACCCAATCTTATCCCCGACTACAAAGGACTTCGGGGTGACCCCAGTGACAACATCCCGGGTGTTTATGGTGTTGGTGATGTGACGGCAAAAAAGTTGATTATAGAATATGGTACTTTAGAGAATATATACGAGAATTTAGCCAAGGTAGAACCAGAATCGCTGAGGACTAAATTGGCAGAATGTTCCGAGCAGGCTGTTATGAGTAAAAGGCTGGCTAAACTGATACTTGATGTGCCTATGGATATCAAACTTGAGGAGTGCGCCTATAAAGAATTCAATCAAATGAAAGTTAGGGATATCCTTGAGCGATACAACTTCAAATCTCTGATCAAGAGATTGGGTTTTGACCCGGATAAGGCTAAGGGTCCTGAGATAAATAAAGACCAAATGGCTCTTTTCTGAGCCTGATATAATCCCTTCATGGTTATTTTGGGTATAGAAAGTTCGTGCGATGAGACTTCTGCCTCTTTGGTTGAGGATGGGGTCAGGGACATCTCAACAGTAATAGCTTCCTCAAAAGATTTTCATGAAAAGACCGGTGGTGTGGTTCCGGAGATAGCAGCTAGAAAACAAGTGGAGTTCATAGTTCCTGTTATAGAGCAGGCTCTCATTGATGGCTTCGGAAGTGTTGATCATGCTAAGGAAAACATAGATGCCATAGCCGTGACTACAGGGCCGGGATTGGTGGGCTCGCTTATAGTGGGTATAGAAGCGGCTAAGGCTCTATCCCTTTCCTGGAGCAAGGAACTTATTCCAGTCAATCATCTGATAGGTCACATATATGCCAACTTCCTAACGCATAAGGATATAAAGTTTCCGGCCATGGTCCTTGTGGTAAGTGGTGGCCATACTGATCTGGTACTTATGAAGGGGCATGGAGATTTCACATACGTGGGTGGTACTGTTGACGATGCAGCTGGGGAAGCCTTTGACAAAACAGCCCGTATCCTTGGAATAAAGAGCTATCTAGGGGGTGCAGATCTTTCCAATCTTGCCTCCCAATGCGAGAACAACTATATAAAAGGAAAGCTTCCCAGACCGATGATCTCAGAAGATAACTTCGATTTTTCCTTTTCTGGGCTTAAGACTGCTGCTAGCAGGATGATAAAGAACGAAACCTACCCTACTGATGTGATGGCTCTTGAGTTTGAACAGGCAGTAGTGGATGTGCTAGTCAGCAAGACACTGCGGGCAGCATCTTCCTATTCGGTAGAGTCTATCCTTTTAGGGGGAGGCGTTTCAGCCAACCAGAGATTGCGAAAAGAGCTGACCGATCTATCTCCCATCCCAGTCCTATTCCCTGATATTAAATACTGTGGTGATAATGCAGCCTATATTGCCTCAGCAGCATTCTTTAATAGAAGAAACAAAATCCTGTCAGAGATAGTACCCCAGCCTTCACTTTCTATCATGGAGTGATCCAAGATTCCAGTTTAGATAGACACCCCCTTATTGATGATTCCGCGCTCCCGGCTATAATAACTACAGGGTTAAAACGTATGCATACTACAGGATACTAGTTGGTTCTAGCCTTTAGGTGCAACTTAATCAGAGGTGTTGATAAGTTATGGAGAACTTTCTAAAGCTGCTATTTTCACCTAGATGCCTGCTTTGTGGAGCTGTGGGTGATGTATTGTGCCGGACATGTTTGATGTCTGCGAGGGTCTTGTGTAAGCACTTTACTTTGGGTGGGTCCCGTACAGCCTTCTGTCTATTCGAATATGGGGGATGCGTTAGTAAGTGTATTAGGTATTCAAAGTATGCTTCAAGGCTGTTTTCTGCTCTGCAGGACCTTACTGTGTGGGGGTTGGATACCTCCCAGATTACACAGGTCACGTGGTGGTCCCAATACCCTTGGCAAGAAAAAGATCTGCTAGCAGAGGTTTTAACCAATCTCAAGTGATAGCAAAAGTAATTGCCAAAAGATTTGGTCTTAAAATGCAGCCACATATCCTTATGAGATCAAAGGAAACAGCGCCTCAATATACCCTTGGTAAGTATGCAAGGCTAAAGAATATGGATGCCGCTTTTAGAGTATGTAAAGATGTAAAGGGAAAGAAAATCCTTCTGGTGGACGATATCTGTACATCGGGAAGCACTCTTATTTCTGCATCAAATGAATTATATCTGGCTGGTGCCAAGGTGGTTGAGTGTTTCGCTTTGAGTAAGAAACTATAAAGAGACTTCGTAGACGGAGGTTCCGTTTAGTACGAAAAGCTCATCATCCTCTGGTGATATGCTTATATCTTTTATGTCATTCCATGTCTCTTTGTCCTTGTGATAGATCCTCTGCTTGAAATTGCCCTCCATATCTACGACGGCAACACTTTTGTTTCCGTTGTCTGCTATGTACAAGGCATCAGATTTTGGGCCGATCACAATCTTGGTAGGAGCGTTTAGGGGCACATCCATATCTTTCAACTCAAATGCGTCTTGCGTGCCGGATGTGTATTTGAACACCTCCCCTGTGCTGCTCAGTACGTAAATGCTCATATCTATAGCCATTGATACCGCGTTTGAGAAGTCTGATGATTGAGCCCAAATAGTCTTCTCACCTGTATCAGTATATTTGTAGATGGTGTCTC
>JBAZBO010000002.1:11375-17466 GCA_041671425.1 Patescibacteria group bacterium
ATACAAAATCTAGGTAAGGAAATGTTACTGTCAGGCCTTCTGCCTTGAGAAGTTCTTCGGAAGTTCCGTCATCTGGATTGTATGTCCTATACCCGTCTTTATCTCTGAAATTGACAACCTCCTCTTTGAGTACCATACCCCCTATTCCGAGGAATTGACTTTCTTTGGGAGAAAACTGAGGAGTGTCTATATCCGACACATAGATCTTGCCGGTTGTCTCGTCGGCTACCAGCACTTTTTCCTTAATCACAAGTATGCCTGATGGAGTGATGGTGTTGTCTGCGAGTGCTAGATCGTAAAAGAAGCTTTCATCTTTAGCTGCTTCTTCGGGCACAACCTTTGTTACCTCTTGTGCTGGTGCAAGCTCTTCCTGATCTGGCTTGTCTGCCTTCCTACCAAATCCCACTTTCACTGTAAGCAGCACTGAAACGGCGAAGCCAACCAGAAGTATAGGTATAAGTAACTTCTTGAACTTTCCAATATTCAAAGCCTTTCTGGACCCCATAAGACTTACTATCCCCTTGTCTATTCTGGCCCCCCCCTTATGGGTGCCCTTTTGTAGAAGTTTGTTCTTTAACTTGATCATGTCTATCGATGGGGATTTTCTCTTTTTTATTCCAAAGTCTATCTGCTCATCAGTTGTAAAGGCTGTGTCTATGGAGAACTTAATCATCAGGCAGCTAAAATCGGGGGGAAGATCCTGAAAAGTATCAGGGCCGGCCCTAAGTAGTATCTCAGGTGGGAATTTCGAACCAAAGCTGACCGTACTGATAACCACTACATCGTCATTTTTCACAATACCTGAAGCAGACTGGAAATTGCCCTCTGCCAGGAAGCTGACTGGTTTGGTTTCCCCCTCCCGCATGATGATCACATTACCTTCACCGTGTTGGACTATGTATAAGACATTTCCCCATAGTACAGCTGCTACTATATCCAGCTTTAGGTCGGTACTTTTTTCTCTTAGGGTATTCTCGTTCAGCTTGGTGAGTTTCTCTTTGGTATCAAGAATAGCTTTCTCCAGAGATTGTACAGGCGAAATATTTTCTGACTGAAAATAGGAATCCTGGAGGATATCACTTATTGTTTTGGATATGACTGAGGTCTCAAATTCCATTGGGCCAGAGACTTCGAAGACTCCGTAAACAGTACCTTTCCTTTTTAGTACTCCCTCATCCTCTGGTGCGCTGGTTATGATACTTGAGAAAAGGCCCGTATATTGCGGGACCTTAGGTAATATCTTCTGGGTTTTAGCTATCAGTCTTTTTTCCATTTATTTTAGAAAAGCAGGATAGACAAGATTACAAGGCCTACTGCAATCAGAAAATGTATTCTGGAGAAGCCCAAGAAAAATCCCCCTACCTTTGTGGTAAAACTAGAATTCATCAATCTTACCTGCCTTATCATTACAAACGAGAACATACAGTATATAAACTCAAGACCTATGATCAAGCCTCTCAAGATCTTGTCAAAATCCATTGAAGTAAACAGGTCTGCCATATTAGTGATGCCCCCCTCTTAGCTGAGTTACCATGTCAGATATTATGTCCCTGACCTTAGAAGGATTAGGTATGTTCTCGAACTCGAATTCTCTTTTTTCTGCAGAAGTTTGGATGAATACACTTCCATAGTTAAAGATCACCTCCAGTGCACCACTTATGTTTGATGTCACGTCTTCGATGTTCTTAAGGGGTGCCTCTGAAATGTTCTTGAAAAGGATGCCATGGAAGTCCACATCTACGATCTTTTTATTGGTTATTATGTAAACGTTGTAGTACCAAATCATAAGGTTTTGGAAGACGAAGCCCGCTATTGTAAGGTACCAAAATAAAGAGAGTGTGAAGATAAAACCTCTACTTAGTATCAGACCATTCATTGCCAAAACTCCCCTTACAATAGCAGGGGTTATGAGCATGATGGCGGCAATACCTATCCAGTCCAGATTAGTTATTAAGCTTCTTCTGAAAATATAAAGTATCTCTTCGTCGTCATCCTCACCATCAAATCTGGTGTTTTTTGGGTTTTTGATAAAGGTTCCACATAACGTACCCATTGTATTGAGATTATAGCATCTACGTTTGTTTCAGCGGAATGCCACGACAGCTATATTGTCCTCGTACCTTATCTGCCACCCTTTCTCTTTCAGGTACCCCGCCAGTTTTGATTTAGTTGGTACTACTACCCATGCGACCTCCGCAAATTCTGGCCTGTCATAATTACTCTCCGGTTTGTCGAAGATATCCTTGTATATTGTGAGCATCCTCTTGCCGTCTTTTTCCCATGAAGCCATACGCCCGTCTATAAAGGTTTTGTACTCAGGAAGCTGCCATATCAAATACCCTCCCCAAGCGTAGTTATTAAACATGTTACCTTCTGGTGGGGAGCTTTTTATGAATTGAACAGCTTCATAAGGGTAACTAGCCTTGATGCTCCATGATCGTGTGCTAGATGATAGGTAGACGTTCCTTGCAAAGTGAACGAGAAGGCAGACACTTACCACTACTCCAATCAGCTTCCCCGCTTGTACTAGTTTCTTCCTCCCGTCTGGACCTATGAACTCTATTACCTTATTGTATGACTCATCCCATATGGCAAGTGCGAACAGGTTTGTGATAAGCATGGTGTGCCTTATGAAGTAGGCAGATCTTATGGATAGTAAGATAAAAACAGTTGATGCTATGTATATCCACAGCTTACTAAGATCCCTTTTCTGAGATAGATAGACGAAGAAGGTGCCGGAAGAAATTATGAAGGGTACAAATATCGAACTATTTATGGAGGTTTCTATGGGTAGCCACTCCCGTATCCAGTTGAACTGTGCAGGATGTGTTTCTTTTAGAAGCGTTTTCCACAGGTCTATTCCATAGGGGTTTATTAATGTAGCAAACACTGAGGTCAAGGGTAAAAGGCACGTTGAAGCCAGCCATTTGAAAGAAATACGCTCTTTTCTGAATTTCTCAATAATCCTTTGGATAGAAAACAACCCGTACATGAAAAGTCCCAGGGTGAAATCAGCGTGAGTATTAGCCCATACCATAAATATCAAAGGAAGGAATTTCTCCCACTTGGGTTTGTAGTTCAGAATTACAAATACCAGCATCAGGAAAAGTGTGCTAAAAAACATAGGTCTTACCGTAAGGAGGAAGGAACCCCCCATAACAGCCAGGGAAAGGCAGTAGAAGAAAGTTTCAAATCTGCTTAGCTTTGCCACTTTTATCAAAAAGATAAGGCAGATACCCCCGATCACACTTGTTAGCAGTCCCATGCCTATGGGTGTAAGAAAGGTGTATGTAACATAGAAGTACAGCTGGGAAAGCCAGTAGGAATTGGCCCACTTATATTCCGCGAAGTTATAGGAGAATATATTCTCCTTTAGTAAGTGCCCTGTCTTGAATAGATGCTCTCCGTACTTAAAATGCCACCCAAAGTCTGGGTCTCTTGGGGGAACATACCAGGTAAAGAGGATCAGTGCGAGTAGTGCTAGGTAGAAAAGGTTTCTTTTCACAAGGTGAGGCTACTATAGATATTACTTCTTCACAACATCAAACAGCGCCTTGGAATCAGGAGAGTACTTTATGGCTATGTAACCTGGCGCTCTAATGTTAAAGGCTTTCATGAAAAGCTGGCCGTCCACTGTTATGGATCCTTGGTCTGTGGAAAAGGTCAGACTGTTAGTTTTGCCATCTGAGGCTGATACATTGCTAACATTTGTGACCTCTGAGTATCCTTTATTTACGCTTTCTGCTTTTTCCCTCAACTCATCCTTGGAGTATGGATCCCCGCTTACGCCACTAAGAGGACACTTATTGATGGTTTCGGGTATCACCCTTTCTGTATTCTTGCCTGCCTTTAGGAGAACGTAGGCATTCAGGATATCAGCCATTTCCTCTCCATCCAGCCAAGGATGATCCCTACCGCATGTGGAGGACTCCCTCCTATATGTCTGAGTAAACCAAGCTTTGTAAAACCATGGAGAGCCCCCTTTCTTTTCATAGGCATCTTTAGGCCAACTCCCGCCATCCTTGTCCCAGCCTATGCCATTTATCCATCCCCCGGTGGTTGAGGAATATTGGGCTGAGACATCCCCATCCAATATCTCATTCTTGGTATTTTTGATGGCCTCATACCATCTGTCCCTCCCGGATTTGTTAACAAGGTCAGAACTGAAATATTGGCATCTTGTGTCTGTGCATATGCAACCACCGTTCTTTGTATACCTATAGGCGTATGTTCTAGCGGCTACCGCTTGGGCTTTCAAAGCTTCTTCGTTCCATGAGGGGGGCATTTCACCCAAACCTTTTAGGTATTCCCCCATTTCCATACTTCCCTTTCCCTCCACACATATATCCTTGTCATCTAGTCCCCCTTTATCTCCTACTCCAACCTTGTAGTAAAACTTCAAGATATCTTCATAACTTTGTCCATCTTCCGCCCTTCCCTTTGCTCCGTATTGGCTCATGCCGTTCCTGTGGGTGTAAGCTCCATAACTGAAGGCTGCAAATGCCGGACTAAAATCTGGTTTGTAATTAATGGAGGTTCTAGGGTCATCTGTTTCTACGCTGGTACCCAAAGAGGCGCTGAATTCTCCTCCCTTGGCCGCCAATATTGCCTGCTGTTTTGCCGAAAGCTCCGCAATTTCCTTTTCCAGGTCAGCAATATCACCTTCTTTATCCTTTTTCTCCTGCTCTGCCAATCTTTGCTGTTCGGCCAGTTGGTTCTTCAGTGAAACCAGAGAGGCCCTAGCTGATTCGAGTTCCGCTTTGAACTCTTCCGTCTCTTTCTTCTCCTTTTCATATGAGGTTATTTCGACATTTAAATTGGCTATCAGGTCTAGCATTTTGTCATTGAGCCTTTTGTCTATCATGAAATTGATAGCGGCCTGTTGAAATCCTGATGCCTCCTCATCTACTGATGAGATTTTTAGAAACATCTCCAGGTCAGAATATCTGCTTTTCTTTGAGTATTGTCTGATGGCTTTATTCCTTAAAGCATAATTTTCCTCAAGCTGATCTCGCCTTTCATCCAGCGCATCATTTATTGAATCTAGTTTTTCACTTATTTGGGTTATCTCCCCCTCTACTCTACTTATGTCTTGTTGGGTAAGGGACAAGTTTGAGGACAGCCCTTTTATATCTTGTAGCAGTTCAGACAGTTCTGATGTCAGTTCATCTTTCTCTTTTCTTTTTGTTGCTTCCTTTTCTGCATAACAGGCCGCCTTATCATCAAGGTTATCTATACTGGCGCATTTTCCCTCAGCAAATGAAGTGCTAGAAAGAAGTGCCACTAGTATTGTAAGTATAACCGCCAGGAGTGCTTGACGTTTGCCGGGGGAGACGTGATAATTTAAGGCAGTCATGAAGAAATTATATCAGAGTGCCCTTATATTCTTTGTCTTTATCTCTGTGCTTTGTGTCTCTGTAAAAAGGGTCTACGCCGACGATTGTGGCGGCCAAGGTCAAAGATGCTGTACTGCCGCCGATGTTCCTGCTACTGACCCTAGAAATCCTTTGGATGTGTCCGATTGTGTAGGATCAGGGGGAGCGCCAATGGATCCTGGTTCGACGAAATGCGTAAGTGGGGTTTGTGAACATTGCGGGCTTTTAGGCGAAAAAACTTGTACGCCTTATCCGCTAAATGTAGAGGGGAGCATTATTCGGGGTTTGGGACCCGATGATGGTGTGCCTGAGCGAACAGGATGCAAGCTGCCATATTTCCCAGAAGCTGGATTTTGCGTGGAAGTCAGTGGGCCGGTGGTGTGTGGAGGTGATGGTCAGACCTGTTGTCCCGGTGCAGATTCGTGTCCGAACGATGGAGACGATGCCAATGAGCTTCTTGCTTGCTATTTTGATTACACCTGTGGTCAGAAAAGCATATACTACTTTCCTCGTTCTGGCCCTGGCTTTTATGTAACTGTGGGAAATGAACATGCCCCCTGCGCTTATAGTGGCGACACAGCTCATGGGCAATGCTTTGATGGATCCGTATGTAACGTATCCAATCCAGGAAATCAATACTGTACGAAGTCAGATGCAGACTGTGGTGTAAACGTGGGGGACCTTTGCTGTGAAAGCGGGAGGCCTTGTGTAGCTCC
>JBAZBO010000002.1:17476-29113 GCA_041671425.1 Patescibacteria group bacterium
GGTGGCCGCTGTGAAGGTAATACGTACGAGGAGGTAACTATACCCTCTATTAACATTACCAATCTCTTTAGCATGTCCAGATCAATATTGACACCCGTGGCGGTACTCATAGGTGCTGTATTGATTATCATAAATGGTTATAAATTGATGACAAGTCAGGGGGATCCCAGAAAAGTGCAAGAAGGAAGGGAGGGTCTTACTTCTGCTATAATAGGCATAGTATTTGTTCTGCTAGCCGCTGCTATATTGAACATTATACTGAAAAGTTTTTTAGGTAAGGTGTAGAGGGTTTCCTGAGGGAGGTGTTTTGTATGTTAAGAAAAATATATGCCCAGGGTAACATTACTGGTCCTAATATCCCAGCCCTAACGACTTTGGAGGGTATCTTTGGATTAATCACAAATATAGTCTTGTGGATTGGCGTTGCGCTGACCGTTATATTCCTGATAGTTGGAGGTATTCAATACATTACATCCAGAGGAGATCAGAAGGCTGCAGAGACTGCTAGGAAGAGCCTCACAAACGCTGTTATTGGATTTATTATAGTAATAGGGGCGTTCAGCATTAGAGCACTCGTGTTGAACCTTATTGGGGGTGGGAATGTAATTAGCCAAATTACTGTTAACAACGGGTTCTAGGTTGTACTATTGATCTAGTTTGATAGTTCCCGGCCCTGCTGATGTAGGGCCGGTTTTGAGGTTTGATAAATGGGGCAGTTTATTGATGATCCTTCTGGAAATCTACCTTCCAGCATGGATGATATATACCAAATAGTTTTGAATGTAATGTTCTTTGTTGGATTGGCGGTCACGCTGATTGGTGTTATCTATGCTGGTATCCAGTTCATTACCAGTAAGGGGGATCCCAAGGCTACAGACAAGGCCAAGAGCGCCCTAACGTACAGTGTTTTGGGTATAGTCCTAGCAATAGGTGCTCTCTCCGTAAAAATGCTAGTTTTGAATCTTCTTGGTGTGGATGATCCAGAGCTTGTTGGGCCCCTCCCGGGGATTTAATATGGACACATTCTTTAGCGTTTTTTCATTGTTTTTAAGACCTGTAAGTGCACAGTTTTCATCTAGTCCCGATGAGTATCCTCCGGACCTTGTGGATGTATTAGACGTCATTGTAAAGGTATTTAACGTGCTGGTTTTTTCGGCCGGTGTTGCTCTTGCGGTGTTGATACTTTTGGCGGCCTATAAATTTGCTATGGCCCAGGGAGATCCCAAAGGTGTCGAGGGTGCAAAAAAAACTCTGACATATGCAGTTCTTGGTTTCATTGTTGTAATAGGGGTTTACGGTCTACTGAGCCTTATTGTGTCCACAATAGGAGCAGATGCAGGTAGTGGAAACCCCGCTTCCTTAATATCAAATATAAGAACCCAGATTATCCAGTTTCTCAGGATTTTGGATATTACCTATGAACCATTTGATGATCCGATACCGTATGGTAATGATGGATCGTAGTTACCGAATCTAACGAGCACTCTCACCCACGTCTAATGGAACAGGTTTATCATTAAAGTACTGGTGGACTATATTTCTTGTGTTCAGGTCGTCGCCCTCTCTTGATTTGATATTTGTTATTGTAATTGTGTAGTTGGTGCGGTCTAGCCAGGGCTCTGATCTTGGATATATAAATAAAGTCTTGCCGTCTTGTGACCATTCCTTTTTCAATGTTATTTGTGGTTTTACACTGACTACAACGCCCTCTTTTGCGACGGGCTTACTGAATTTGAATATCAGATGCGTATAACTGGACATTATCTGGACTTCTCCCGAAGGTGGGGATGCTTTTTCAAGATAGAAGTCCCCCCTTACTATTGGTTGTGTATCTACCTCTTCCTCTTCTTTCACTATAACTGGGGTAAGCTCTATCAACTTGGGCGCCTTTTTGGAAAGTGTGACCCAGATAAAGACTAAAACAAACGTTGCTATTAAAACCAATAGCGCTTTCTTGTATCTTTTGATCTTTTCGAATAATTTTTTCATATCAATTGCACATGAAATCCTCAGGTCTTTGTACCTCATTATCTACGGCCAACTCTATATGTACATGCTTTCCACCAGGATAGTCGAAGAAATTTCCTAGATGGTAGCCATTTTCTACTTGCATTCCCATATGTAACCCTTCTGATGGGTTTATGTGCATGATCAGCATTCTATAAGAAAGAGTCTTTCCATCAATTTCCACAGTCTTTTCCAGTACCACACCAGTACCGGATTTCTCTATACTAAACATACTAGAAACGTACCAAGGATTCCCCCCATCGCCTGCCTCAAACTTTGGTGCACAAACCTTGTCAGCTCCTATAACATCCAGTGCATACCCATATTCAGTAGCTTTTGGGGTACTGCTGTCACAAACGTTTCCAGTGTTCGGATGATCCCTTATAGTATCAATGGTACCAGGTATGGCATAACATTTATAAATTTTGGGGTCTTCATTCACAGGCCTTTCCTCAACTTCAGTACGTACATATTCCCAGTACCCATTTGATCCGTGGAAGCTGGCACTTGCACTAGGGTCTCCATTATAAGAATAACTGGTTATGGTAGGGCTCTTTATAGGACAGTTGTAGATAGGGGTACAGTTTGCCTCCTTCTTGACTACCCGGCTTCCACCCAAGGAGTCGTCTCCTCCACCCCCCACTGCTTTACCAGGATTGTTCTGTGGTATTGCTGACATCAAAACACCGCTTAACAAACCAATCAATAGCATTGGAGCAATGCTGATAAGCACTACAATTTTTGCAACTTTAAGAACACCCTCAGCTGCTTCTTCAAGGAACTCATCTAGTGCTTCCATGTCGGCTTTGAATGCTGCTTTGAATAGTGTTGTTCCTAGCTTTTGGACGAAGTCAAGACCCTTCCTTACAAAGGCTGCAATGATTCTTTCGAAGGGGGCAAGTGCAGGTAACATTAGACTTAGGGCTCCTGCTAAGGCTTCTGCCGCCATTGTCTTGAAACTCATGAATTTAGATATGAGTTTCCCGAGGAAGTTATTCATTAGGGTGCTCTGGAGTTTACTTAGGAACTGGCCAGTTCTTTGAAGGAGCCCAATATACTTAGTGGTTATACCGATGCCGTTTAGATCAATGTTTGAATTATATTTGTGCAGCCCCTTAATAAGAGAAAACAGACTTTCCTCGTTCTGAAATGCAGCCCCTTTATTGTTTTTGATCCAGTCTCTTAGACTTTTGAATTTTTCGAGGTAACTGTTATCTATGCCGTAACTGTTTAGCAAGGCCAGTATACTGCTATCATCTGGGGCGTGGAAAAGAGCAAAAAGTTGCGCAGCATCTAGTTGATTCTTTAGTATCTTACTCCCCAGTACACCAACCCCCTCGAAATGGCTTGCCCCTTGAAAGACTTCTTTTATAGTATTTCCTGTTGCATCCAAGTAGCCAATCTTAAAAGTGTTTTGAAAAATCTTATTTTTCTTAATTAGGTCATTGGCTATCCTAAAAAGAGGGTTTTTTGGATCACTATCAACCAGCTCATCCTTGGTAACAAGTCCAAGGTAAGATACTCTCTTCAAAGCATTCTCTACATAATAAGCAGGTGTATACCCTATTACTGTTGTCTTGATTCTGCTCCATAAATAAAGTTTCAACCCCCCATCTTTGCTTATAGCGTCAGCAATTTCGCGATATAGCTCCCTGTCCTTATCCATATAAGTCTTTGTTAGTATTGCTCTGACCTTTGGGACAGAGCCTCTCCCATTTCTACCAAACGCGGCTTGAAGATCCCGTCCCTCGGCTGAGGCCTTTCCTATTAGGGCAGGTTCGAATGACCTCATATAGCCCCCCTTTATTCCGGGTAACAGTCCATCTCCTGTTTTTAGAGCTCTATGTGTAGGTGTTTGACCCCTCAGGCCTGATAGTCTGCTCATTAATTGCTTCTGATCACCAAGTGAAGTGGGGATACCACGGCTTACTATTTCATCTGTTATCTGGGTTATCTCATTCAGCCTTCTGTCGAATGATCCCAAGAGTCCGTCTATTCTTGCCCGTTCTGCTGCTGTTATGTCGATATTCCTTCTTAGGTTTGCTATTTCGTTTTTGGCAGCTGAGACTTTGGTTTCGAGTCCCCTTATTTGTGTCATTCCCACATACTGCCCTCTTTCCATCATTGCTCTTTCTGACTGCTTGACTACATTGTCCATAGCCTTGTCAACTTCCTCTATGGAATCTATGAACCCCACTCTGGTTACGAAACTTCTACCTAGCCTTAGTGCATTAGGATCGGTTATGGTACCTGCCTGAAGCTGAAGATCTACATCTTTAGCCATAAGCTTTAGGTTAGCCTCTATCATCTTGTCATACGACTTCTCCCTGGAGAACGTAGATCTATAATTAACACCAAAATCCAGGATTGCATCCACAGCTGCGTTTTCCACTTTTTCTAGATTGGGATCTATTCCAGTAAGTTTAAGAGGGTTTCGGGTGACACCTCCTTGCATTGTTCTGCTGACTTTCTTTATATACCCCTCTGTTTCTTGAACACCCATCTGCTGATCAGCTGGATCCTTAGTGAGAAGGTCAGACCATATCTGTCTGTGGGTTCTACCATCTATATCTTGCCAATCAAAGATGCTCTCCCCCCATTTTTTCAAGGTCTTTACCACTTGTTTTTTTGGATCTTTCCAATCTGCTGGGTTTAAACTGAAAGTAACACCCACTGCTCCAGGTAGGTCCTCCCTATCCTCTTCACTAAATAAAGCCATGGACTCCGTGGTGACGTTGGAGCTTTCGCTATAGAAGGTTGCTGTAGCAGCCAGCTTATAATCATCCATCAGCTTTTCTTTTACCCACATGGGAATATTTGGTGTAACCATTTCCCCCAAGGCATCTATTTCTTCACCAATCTGATCAAGATTGAACTCTGATGGGGGTATAACACTACCACCGCTTGGTGGCCCCTTTATGATAGGGTCACCCGGATAATATCCAGGATAGAAAGGATTGTTGTCTGCCATATATGTAGATATTCTATAATCTGTGGATGCAATTTGAAAGCGGATTCCCCTTGACTAAGCTGTTAGCTAAAAGCTAGAATTGAGGCATGGAGAAAAACACTAGCACTGTAAGATGGAGCGCAATATTTTTTTCAGTGCTCCTTTTTGTAGCCTCATTTATTATCCAATCTTCAACCAGAGTTACTTACGCAGGCCCAAAAGAATGGGTGTTCAAGTTAGTAAGTAAGGTGGTTCCAGAGGTTGATATTACAAGGACTGTCCAAAACATGGTTATAGAGACTGCTACAGGAGTACCTCTTTCATTAGCTACTCAAAGAAATGCTGATGAGATTTTCTCCTGCGGTGTGCTGGCAAAAATAGATGCAACAGATCGTGACACAGTACAAGCAGAGCTTGTAGCTGCGGGGATGCCATCAGACCAGATTCCCAAAGAGCTAGATAAAGCAGAAGCTATGCGCGGTACTACCGTGTGTGATTTTAGGGCGACAGATATGGCCTCTAGGAATGGTGGCAGCCTGTTCGCTTTTGGTACCCTTCTGGAAAATACTGTGGATAAGGGTGTCACACCGGTAAATTTGGCAGTGTACTTCAAAGATATTGCTAGGAGGACACCCATACTTAGGGATACGGCCTATGCTGCTACTGGATATGGTTTTGTTGGTGAAGAGGCCGCTTTGGTTGTTTGGAAGATCATGAGGAATCTTGCTTACGGGATTGTTTCAGTGTCTATGATAATTGTGGGAATAATGATAATGATGAGGAGGAAGATTAATCCTCAAACTGTAGTAACCGTTCAGAGTGCGCTGCCAAGATTGATCATGGTATTGGTATTGATAACATTTAGTTTCCCTATTGGTGCGACCATAGCTGCTATGGTAGGTCCTGCGATGCGTGTGTCCAAGAGCATATTTGAGATTTCAGGTATGGATGTGCTGGCGGCGGGTGCTACGAATCTTCCAATGATACTTGTAATGTGGTTGGCAGGCGTGCTGATAGTTCATAGTGGAATAACGGGGTTGATAGTCGCCGTTTTTTTGCTGATAATGATGCTTATATTTTGGGTCATTGTGTATATCAAGATGTTAATGTGCTTTTTCAGGATTATCTTTCATACGGTAACCGCTCCTCTTACTTTCGCTATGGGAGCAATCCCTGGGAAAGAAGATACTATTGGCAATTGGTTTAAAGGTGTTGCTGCAGAGGTTGTTGCTGTGGGTGCCATGTTCTTTATGATGCGTCTCGCCACTTTCGTAGGAGCTATATCTCTTACTGGTGCTTTTAACAAACCTACTCCTTTGCAATACGCTGCCGGAGGTTTTGTACTTTCCGATATACTTACTCTTTGTTTAGCTCCTGTAGTTATGTTGATGATTATGGGATCGGCGATAAAAATGCCTATCACCGTTAAAGGTTGGATACTGGGTGATGCCGCCAAGAAGAGACGATAAACCCCCTCCTATTTATTCGTGCTAAAATCATAAAGTGAAAATTTTGAGCCAAGCTAGTCTAGTGTCCGGATCCAGAGCCTTGGTAAGATGTGACCTGGATGTGCCATTGAACGAATCCGGTCAGGTGTCTGAGACGTTCAGACTGGATGCTTCCATTCCAACTTTGAAATTTTTGATGGATCATGAGGTGTTTCCTGTGATAATGGGCCACATGGGAAGACCCGAAGGGGCTTACAAGGAAGAACTAAGTACTAAGCAGCTCATCCCCTACTTTGAAAACACCTTGGGCAAAGGTAAATTTGAACTTTTGGAAAATCTTAGGTTTGATAAAAGAGAAGAAGAAAATGATCTTGAGTTTGCAAAAGAATTAGCCGGAAAGGCGGATTTTTATGTCAATGAAAGTTTTGCCACATGCCACAGAAAAGCAGCCTCTATAACAGGTGTTGCGGCAATTCTGCCTGCTTATGCGGGTTTGAGGCTGGAGCAGGAAGTGGCTACGTTAAGTAAGATTATGGTGGAGCCAGAAAGACCTTTTGTGGCTATTGTGGGGGGTGTAAAGATAGAATCAAAAAAGCCGGTCATCTCTAAATTCTTAGAAGTATGTGATCACGTTTTGGTGGGAGGAAAGATAGGCATGGAGTGGACGGATCTTGTACCTGAGAATCTGTTTCTTCCCATAGACTATGCTGAAGATTCCAAGGACATTGGTGATAATACTATTGCTAAGTTCAAGGAAGTCCTTAGCTCCGCAAAGTCAGTCATATGGTCCGGCCCCTTGGGTTACTGTGAGGGTGGTTTTGACAAAGGAACAAAAGAAGTGGCACAGGCGGTCATAGATTCGGGTGCACATTCGATAATAGGGGGAGGAGACACTGTAGCCACGATGAATACCTTAGGTTGTCTTGCCAAGTTTGATTTTGCTTCCACAGGCGGAGGTGCTATGCTTCAGTTCTTGGTGGAAGGTACCCTACCCGGTATTGAAGCCCTAAACTAATATGACCAAAGTTTTGAAGATGAAATTCCCAAAGGAGTGCAATGGATGTGAGCTTTGCGTAATGGAAGTCCAGAGGCAGATGGGCAAAGGCGGCCTTGATGGTTCTTTGATAAGAGTACTTAGAGATGAAAAAGGTCTATCTATAGATCTGGATCCACGGGTAAATGACCTTGAGATAGAGAAAGTTATTAAGATCTGTCCCAAGGCTGGGTTTGTGATAGAAGAAAAGGAGTACGAGGGTGAACTTCTTAGCTAGGAAGGTATTGCTGATCAACCTTTCTGATTCCACTTCTGATGTAAAATCCTTTACTGACCTGAATGAGTATCTGGGGGGCTTTGCCTTGGGGTTGAAATTGTATGAAATGTATCAGGATAAGGATCCTGTTATATTATCGGTAGGGCCTCTCAGCGGCCTGTTTCCGTTTGTTTCGAAAACTTCAATAGTGATGGAGAATAATGGGGCCATAGAAGATATCTACTTGGGGGGTTCCTTTTCTTCACGCCTAGCCTCCTCAGGTGTGGATTCCATAATCCTTCTAGGCAGATCCAAATCCCCCACTCTCTTGGAAATATTCAATGATAAAACTTCTTTTTTAACGGAAAACATTTATGAGACAAATTCCTTGGGTCTTCCAGGTAAAAGAAGCGTTTTAAGTGTAATAAACAGACTAGATCTTTTGGACAATTACTTTGTTACAAAGGACAACCTGCTTGGTAAGAAACTGGCCTCCAAGAACGTCACAGGGATTGTTTTGACAGGATCCTTGGCTTTTGACATCCCAGATCTAGAGGGCTATTCGGCTTTGTACGCTGAGGTCTTGAAAAGGGCAGGTGAGCTTGAAGTGACTATGGGGTCAAGTCCCTCCTGCTCGGGATGCCCCCTTGGCTGTGGAAGTTCCAAAGTAGGTGAGATGGGAGGAAATATCCTGGCTCATTGTCTAGTTTCGTGTGAGTATGCCAAAAAGATATACTCTGATGTTAATATAGTGTTTTCATGCCTAAATGTTTTAGGATATGATTATAAGCACGAGGACTTGGAGAAGGTTCCCGGATTAGTTGATACTCTGCTAAATAATATATGACCGAAAGATACATAGTAGCAAACTGGAAAATGAACATGAGCTTGGCAGATTTGAATAAGTGGTTTGATAATTTTGTTAAAGCATACTGTGAATGCGACACCTTGGTTCTAAGAACTATAGTTGCCCCTTCTACAGTCTTTCTTTCTGTAGCCTCTTTGCGAGCGGCCAAGAATATCGAGCTTGCTTCACAGGACATTTCTTTGTCTGAAAAAGGAGCTCATACCGGTGAGTCTGGGGCTTTTCAGATAAAAGAATATGTAAAGTACGGCATTATTGGGCACAGCGAGAGAAAAGAGGAGAAAGAGACCGTTTTGAGAAAGAGGGACCTCTGTCTTGAGAATGGTATTAAGCCAATTGTATGTTTCATAGATCCTGAAGAGGTTGGTGATTATTACAAAGATGGTGTGATGCTAGCCTGGGAGGATCCAGAGAACATCTCATCAAACGGTAGCCTCAACCCAAAGGATCCCAAGGATATAGAGACAACAGTCAAAAATATGAAATCAGTACTTCCTGAAGGTGCAGTTATAATATACGGAGGCTCCGTCAGCAGTGGAAACATTGGAGATCTGGTGAAGATTTCAGAACTTGACGGGGTTTTGGTGGGAAGCTCCAGTCTTGACCCCTTGGCTTTTTTAGATATCATAAGGGCCTATGAAATATATGAACCTTAAGACAACGGGTGTTCCGGTTGTGACACCCAGACCCGCCAAGAAGAAAACGGGCAAATTCATTGTCTTGGGTGTTTCTATTGTTATGGTAGCTGTTGTGATGGGGTTCTTTGGGGATAAGGTTATGGCTGTATTCAACCCAATTTCGGTAGTAGCTAGCATCTCCCCTGTGGATCTTAAGGCAACAGATGGTAGGATCAATGTTCTGCTCCTGGGGTCCGACAAAAGATCTGTGGGACCGGTAGCATCTGTTCTGACTGATACTATTTTGGTAGCCTCCATAGGTAAGATAGATAAAAATATAGTACTGATCTCAGTTCCCAGAGACCTGTGGGTGGATGGTTATCAGGATAAGATAAACGCGGCCTATTCCATTGGTGGTATCGAAGGGACCAAAGAAGCAGTGTCCAATTTCCTAGACATACCGATCCATTATTACTTGATAGTGAATTTTGACCTTTTTAAGAATGTCATAAATGTTCTTGGAGGTGTAGATGTAGATATTGAGAGGGATTTTGAAGACACAAGATACCCGGTTGAGGGTAAAGAAGATGCCCCACTTGAAGAGAGGTATGAACATATCAGCTTCAAAGCCGGTATGCAGACTCTTGATGGAGATACAGCGTTGAAATATGTCCGTTCCCGCCACGGGAATAACGGGGAGGGTACAGATTTTGCCAGATCAAAAAGACAGCAGAAGGTTATTATGGCTATAAAAGAAAAGTTCCTATCTATAGAGACCCTGGTAAATCCCGTGAAGTTGAAGGATCTGTATACACAATATGCCCAGAATGTGGAAACTGATATAGACTTTGGTACCATTCAGCAGTTCTATCTTCTATCACAGCAGATAGATTTTGAGGGTTTGAGGACCATAGTTCTTGATGATAGAAGCACTGCAAATGAAGGAGGACTTCTTTACTCCCCGGTAGATACCAGCCTTTATAGAGGCGCTTACGTCTTAATCCCTAGGACTGGTAATTTCTCTCAAGTGCACGCGTACGTTCAGAAATATCTCTTTGGAAACTGATCCATGGCCCTTAAAAAGTACAAGAAAAACCTTCCGTACTCTTACTCCTTTGGTGTCTTCACAACACTTGAGCTTCTCAAATACAGGCCAGACCGTGTTGATAAGGTAGTCATTGATCCAAAAGGTGAAAAGAACAAGGGTATACAAGAGATTGTAGATATCTGTAGGGCAAAGTACATCAAGGTAGAATATGACGCCGGCTTTGTAAGGAGACTTTCCGGTAAGGAGAACGCGTATGTGCTTGGTATTTTTAACAAATATGAAGGAAAGATCGAGAAAGGTAAGGATCACGTAGTCTTAGTAGAGCCAAGCGATACCGGAAACTTGGGTACGGTAATGCGAGCAATGTTAGGGTTTGGAGTCGAAAACCTTGCTGTTATAAGACCAGCCGTGGATGTTTTTACTCCCAAGTCTGTGCGAGCCTCGATGGGTTCGGTATTCAGACTAAATGTGGAATACTTCTATACATTCGAAGAATATGCAGAGGCTCATAAGAACACTCCTTATCTTTTTATGACTGATGGGAAGAAACTTTTGAGCCAGATCCATTTTCAATCTCCCTACACCCTGGTTTTTGGCAATGAGGGTGAAGGTCTCCCCAAAGGGTTTGAGAAATATGGTGATACTGTGAAGATCTCTCAGTCTGAGAATATAGATTCTTTGAATTTGTCCGTTGCAGTGGGTATTGCTTTGTACCAGGCTGTAAAATGAAATGATAACTTCCTGGCGGAGGGAGAGGGATTCGAACCCTCGATGAGGTCACCCCCATACAGTCTTTCCAGGACTGCGCACTAGACCAACTATGCGATCCCTCCAAGATGTTTTGAACTTATCGATTTTATCACGAAACTGTCGTGTTCTCCTTTGGAGTTTGGGTCAGGGAATACCTAGGCAGCCATTTCTTAGCGCAAAATCCTATGAGATATATCGTTAACATGAGGGAACTGACGTATAGAGGCAGGAAATAATACGATGTAAAGACAAGTAATGCACACAGACCCAATAGGTGTGATTCCCTGATTCTTGGCAGAAATAGAAAAATGCTCCAAAGTAAATACCAGGGTTGAAACCATAACGACCCGAAGATTACAGGAATTACCAAGGGAACATATACTGACTCTAAGATTTTATTCTTTGATGCATATTTAATTGCTATTATCCATGAAGTAACCACTGTTGTTACTTGTATTAAGGTGTGAGGGAGACCAATTCTGTTTAAAATAACTGAAGGAAGTAGCCCAGCTTGTTCTAGGTTGATATTGTTGACGGTTAGAAACCCTGAGAGAAAACATCTTAGTGTATGGCAACCTTCAAGAAAAGGCACAAAGGAGAGAAGTACAACTAGAGATGAAAGAAGAATACCTTTACAGAGGACTGCCAACTTCTTTCTAAAATGCATATTTTCATCAGAGAATAAGTAATACATCAGGGTAG
>JBAZBO010000003.1:0-28497 GCA_041671425.1 Patescibacteria group bacterium
TACTTTATTGATGTCCCTATCGCTAACAGTAAGAAACAAATCAGGTATTTCTTCTGAAGTAGATACAAAGTAAAAACTAGTATCAATAGACATATGAACACGTCATTATGTGAAGCGAGGATAGTGTTTATTATAAGAAAAGGGTTTAGAAATATTAATAGAGCGACTTTTTTAATGTGCGTACTTGGTATGTTAGATTTCTTATACAACAAAAAGGCAAAATGAATGCAAGCTAGCAACGACGCAAAGGATATTAATTTGACGATTAGGAGAGCAATTTTAATGTTGCTAGTTATAAGTGGTGCAACTGCGTATATTATTACGGAAAGCGGACCGTACACCATAGTTAAGTTCCTCCAGTCTGGAATAGAGGTTATCCATGGATCGTGGGGTAAAGCGTTGGGTGTTATTACATAGGGGTTTTTGTGGTAAATCACAAATGCTTTAGACATAAATATGTACCAACTCTGGTCTTGAGAGAAAGATGGATAGGTGAATAAAGAGAATGTGCATGCAACAACAAAGAAGATAAATGCTAGCAGAACATACTTCTTGTTGAGTTTTTGAGCGTCTAGCTTAATAAGCAGTATCACCGTGAGCAAGAAATTAGCTATGGATAACACCTGAAACTGTATTACAGGTACATTTGTGTGGTTAAAGGGAGAGGGGGTACTTGGAGAAAAAAGTGGGAGTGCAAGGAAATGCTGCAAAAATACAATGGGGTAGATAATCATGTTTACTAAGAGAAGAATCTTTAAAGCGTTGAGTTTGCCATCAGTCATACACTTTCATCATAGTATGAAATTATATAGGCACAAAGTATATGTAACCGTCTGAGGAGTGATGACTAAATTGGTGCGTGCTACAATCCCTATGTGCTTACTCCGAAACATGCCCACAGCGCTTTTTTTGCTGCATCCTTAGTTTTTCTGTTTCTGTTTATTTTTTGGTTGTTTTACATATTGCCAGCTTCTCCCAAAATGCTAGGGCGTGATTTTCTCAGCTACTACATTGGCGCGAACATTGTGAAAAATGGGGAGATTCGTAGAATCTATGACCTTCCAACCCAGCTTAGCTATCAGAATGCCCTGTCTGGAGTTGTTGCTAGTAAGGTACTTCCATACAGGGCTTTGGTGGTAAGTTCCTTCATATATATGCCGTTTACCTTTATGAGTCTCATTTCTGCCTATAAATATTTCATATTATTTCAGTTTATTAGTGTCGCAATTTGTGTATATTGTCTGGTGAAAGATCTTGGAACTAAACCTCTGCCCCTGATTTTGCTACTTATGCACCCGGTACTTTGGATTAATTATTACCAGGGTCAACCTTCCCTTCTGTTATTACTGTTTCTGTTGCTCTCCGTTTCTCAATTTAGAAAAGGAAAAAGGTTGTTTGCAGGTATACTTCTTTCCCTTGTTCTTCTGAAGCCCCAGTTTTTTCCACTGGTTATTTTCATGAATATATTAGCAAGTGATAGGAGATTTCTTATTGGTTCCTTACTGTCAGGTTTCTTCTTGTTCTTTTTCAACCTTTTTCTCTATGGATTAGATTTTATTAAGGATTATATTGTTTTCCTTCAACTTACAGAGACTCCTTACTACGGATCTCATTTAGGCGCGAGCTTTTCAATCAAGAGTGTAGTTGAACTTGTTGGTGTCTTGTTTCGAAAAGATTTTTCAGTCTTGTTTATACCAATTAACACTATTATTGTGTGTGTTGTTGGCATCATGCTATTCCTTAATAAGGAAAGGATAAAGGGATTTGGTGAAAAATTGGGTTTATGTATACTTCTATCTATCCCTCTTGGAATGCATCTATTGAACCACGATCTAGTTCTCCTGATCCTACCAGTGTGTGTCTTTGTGGCGGACATCAATTTGGAAAGGCAGGGCGTATTCTTTTGGACGGTGTATTTTATTACTTCAATCTATTTCATCATAAACTTCGCTGTCCTTATAGATACATCAGTTGTAGGACTGGTGCCATTATTAGTTTTCTTGTATTTCTATGTCAGAAAATATTACATCAGCAATAAGACTTCTTAGTGTGGAGTGCAGGGTCAAAGTCCACCCATATGTCTATTCACGGGGTGTCTGAGGAATGTTTTAGATTTTATTGGTGTTTTGAGATACTCTATCCTTATGTCTGTGTTTACCGATCAAGTATTGAAAGTGGTTAGGTTAGTGCCTTACGGCAAGGTGGCGAGTTACGGACAGGTTGCTTTAATGGTGGGTGTTCCCAGGGCGGCTATACAGGTGGGATGGGTGTTGCATCAGCATGGTGATGATGTGCCCTGGTGGAGGGTGATAAACAGTAAGGGCCGCATAAGTACATCCTGTATGGAGCACACGGCGGCTTTGCAGAAGTCTCTACTTGAATCTGAAGGTGTGGAGGTAAGTGAGGATATGATGATTGATATGGGTGTTTTTAGGTATGCCCCAAGCCAGGAAGTTTTGGACAGTCTGAACTAGCGGTGTTTATTGGCGGAGGGGGTGGGATTCGGTCACATGTCTTTCATCTGTAACTTCGCTTTGCTCAGTAACATCCGAAAGCACGCGACCCCGCCTCCTCATTCACTCCGTTCATTCGTCCGGCTTTCTCACCGCACCCCCTACAGAAACCCAGCCACCACCTTTGGTGATATCTGTGTTTCTGTGGCGGAGGGGGTGGGATTCGAACCCACGTGCCCGCTTTCGCAGACTTCTGTTTTCGAGACAGACGCACTAAACCGCTATGCGACCCCTCCATAAGGTACAACTAGGATTTTATCATTAATCTTGAGATAAGGTTGGAGTGTTAGAATGGGAGCATGAAGATTGATGGGTTAAGTGTAAACCTTGTTCTAGTTAAAGACGGTAAAGTCTTGATGCAACTTAGGGACGATAAACCCGATATAAGCAATCCTGGAGTATGGTGCATCCCTGGAGGCAGCGTTGAGGAAGGCGAGTCTATCAATGATGCTGTATCTAGGGAGTTTGAGGAGGAAACAGGGTATCTGGTCTGTAAACCTTTCCTGTTTTATACGGAAGTGTATAAGAGTAAGGTTGCCATTGGAAAGATAATAAAAAGGCATGTGTATATAGCAAGATATGATGGGGTTCAGAAGATAGGCTGTTATGAGGGGCAGAAGATGGAGTTTAAGTCTCCAACTGAATTTTCTCAAATGAAGGTCTTTCCCGACCACGAGTGTATTGTGGTGCGAGCTTTGGAGTTGCTAGGTTAGTCTGTGGGAAGAATGGTGGGCGTTCCTGGATTTGAACCAGGGACCAATCGTGTATAAGACGACCGCTCTACCGCTGAGCTAAACGCCCAAGAAAGCTTTAAAACATGATGATTCTAGCACATTTCTTTGGGATTGGGTGTTATTCTACCGTGAAGAAACCCGATTCATACACCTTACCATTCTCTGAGTAACCCACAAGTTTTATATAATGCTTTCTCTCCGGCAGGACGCTGGCTACATAAACTTCGTGTTTAGTCTTGTACTCTTCTGACTCCTCAGTAGTGTTCAGATAGACATCGGAGGTCCCGTATTCCAAGCGGGTTTTTAAAGGTATATTGCTCTCAAATACCACCTTTACAGCCTGGCCAAAGTTCCTGGTCTGAGCTTCCACCAATCTAAAAGGTGACCACAACGGGGAGATTCTGTACAAAACTACCCCCACACCCATGATCAGCAATATTGATACTAGGAAGGCAAAAACCACTATTTCGAATCTTTTTTTAGGGAAATTAAGTTTTACTTTTCTATTCCTGGGCAGTTTCTTGCTCATAAGTTATTTCCGGGCTTCTCTTTATCTCTCTTTTCTCTTCCCATTCTTTCTCTATGATACTCTTTTCTTTCTCAACCTGCCTGTCAATCTCCTCAACTGCTTCAATAATAGCTGTTTCTAGGGAGAAGTCCACGTGCTGTGAGAAATATTCCTTGCCCTCGGCTATCAGATCTATCTTCACCTCAAAATGCTCGTTTGGGAGAGTATTTAGCACAACTCTGGCTTCTTTTGAGTCTTCAGGAACACCAGGGAACCTATCGTCTATCCTGGTGAGCTTCTTCTTTGCTAGCTCTATCATGCTGGGGGAGACTTCGATATCGTCCGAGGTTACTTGGATTATCATGACATTATTTTAGCATATGGGAGGTTACTCCCCTGTCTCAAGAACTTCATTTATCCTATTCATCATTGCATCCACATCTTCATCTTTCATGCCGTGGACTTGGGCGCCTTTCTCTATTGTATCCAAGCCACTTGCGGGGCAACCCACACAATGAAGTCCGTGATCCAGCAACACTTCAGCAATCTCTGGATGCTGACTTAAAACTTCCGCAATATTATCAGTCTTTTTTATTTTCATAAGTTTCTATAGCCATCCTCAAGGCTTTTATGGCCAGATCCCCGCAATGTTGTCTGCTGGTGGCCATGTAAACATTCATATATTTTATCAACTCATCCACATCTATCTTTTTCGCCTCTTCCAAAGATTTGTCGATGATATATTGGATTAGAAAGGATGCAGAGGCAGTACTGAAAATACATAGTGCCCCATCAAACTTGGCGTCTGTTATTTTTCCGTCCTCGATCTTTAGGTCCATCTCAACTATATCTCCACAGGAAGACCCCACAGTCCTGGCTGATACGGTGGGATTTTCTAACTTACCCTTGTGAGGGGGGTCTCTGTATATGTTTACTAGTGTATCCCTATATTTCTGGTCCATATTAAAGTAATATCTCCTTTGCTTTTTCTATTCCCAATATCAGTTTATCAATATCGGTTTTCGTATTATAAAGGTAAAAGCTCACTCTTGTCGATGCGGGTATCCCCAGGGCATCATGCAGGGGCATAGTACAGTGCTGTCCTGATCTTACAGCAATATTATCTTCATCCAATATTGACGCCAGATCATGTGGATGTATCCCTTTCAAGGTGAATGATACCAAAGCCCCTCTTTTTTTCTCATCTTTTGGCCCCAGCATTCTGATTTCAGGGATTTCGGAAAGCTTCTCGATAGTGTATCTGGTCAGTTCTTTAGTATGTTCATGGATATTCTCTATACCTATCTTGTTAAGATAGTCTATGGCTGCAGATAATCCTACTGCTCCAGCTACGTTTTGGGTGCCTGCCTCAAACCTTTGGGGGATATCTCCCCATGTGACCTCGGATTCTGACACGATCCCTACCATTCCACCCCCGTATTGGTATGGTTCCAATTCCTCAAGTAGTTCCTTTCTTCCCCAAAGCACACCTATGCCGGTGGGTCCCAGCATCTTATGTCCTGAAAAAGCGTAAAAATCACAGCCTAACCTTTTCACATCTACTTTCATGTGTGGTGCGGACTGGGCTCCGTCAACCACTACTATAGCCCCGATCTCATGAGCTTTTTTACAAACATCTTCTACTGGAAATATTGTGCCTAGGACGTTTGAGATATGAGAAACAGCTACTAGCTTAACTTCACTTCTCATTTTGTTAGCAATTTCCTTTTCAGTTATTTCTCCGTTATCATCCAGCTCAAGATATTCTACCTTTGCCCCCATTTCTTTGGCTATCTGCATCCAGGGAAGTAAGTTGCTATGATGCTCGGCTTTGGTGGTTAAGATTACGTCTCCCTCATGTATATGTTTTCTAGCCCAAGTGGAAGCAACAAAGTTTAGGGATTCCGTAGCCCCTTTTGTAAAAATGACCTCATCGGCACTAGTGGCTCCTATAAAGTCAGCAACCTTCTTTCTTGCTCCTTCGTACAGTTCTGTGGCCTGATCACTTAGGTAGTAGGTACCTCTGTGGGCATTGGCATTGCTTTCTAGATAGAATTTGGAAATTGCTTCCACAACTTCTTTGGGTTTCTGGGTAGTAGCGGCACTATCCAGGTATACAAGCTCTTTACCTTCTCTTGAGGTGGATAATATTGGGAAGTCTTTTTTTATATGTTCAGTGTTCATTGCGGTGGAATGTTACTTTGGGTGGTGAGTTTTGTCAAAATTATAGATTGCCAAACCTGGGGTCTCCTACTAGTTTTCCTAGTTCTGCCACATCGCCCCCAGGGCCTAACATATCAACGGTACCCATACCCTGAGGAGTTGTGCCGTCTTCCAGCTGAATTTCTGAGCTTGTGGCGAAGGTGTCTGCACAATACATTCTCATTGTCATCACGGCCGCTTCGGCATATGAGGGGGATGAGAGCAACCTGGTAAAATAATTTATACCCATCATGTTGTTTCTGCTTTTTATTTTCATCTCATTTACATTTACATGCTCTTCGAATTTTAATGGTTCTTTGTTGCAACCATCTGGTTCGCCATATTGTCCATAATCACGTACATAACAATGTGTGGGAAAAGTCTGTCTTTCGCAGCGAATAGGTTCACCATAAGGATCATAACTGCATGTGCACCCCGGTTCCCCCTCGTTGCACTCCTCCCAATCTGGTTCTGTTCTGCACGTACACGCGTCGTAATCGGCACCCAGTAGGAGACTTCTTATTGTTATTGGACAGGTATCGCCATCTATACGAGTTTCAGTAAAATTTATACATCCATTATCTGGTTCGAAGTAATTTGCAGCCCATACAGTAAAAGTTGACCAGGTGTCTCTGATAAAGTTTACGATTTCCCCCAGGAGTGAAGTTTGAGAAATCTGCCAAGCGAAAAGCTCGTTGACATCAGGGGATTCTGCATTCCCTTGTCTGTCTTCAGGCTTGTATTTATAGTAGGCCTCCGACCACCCACCCAAGTCATAATTGTCGTCAATCACCTCCCTTGGAATCTGCAGGTATCCATTAGAGACGGGCCAGTTTCTATGACCATCAAGAGATGAAAATGTGCAAAGCATATCTTGAACCCCGATTCTATAGCGTGTCTGACTGTAGTTAAAGCTACTCAAGCTGCTCTGGTCTATAATGCCCGCACCCGCAGTCCTTTCTTGTGCAATGTTACTTTCGTTTACGTATATTGGAGGTGAAAGATAATCTGTTGGGGGTGCAATGTTTGGCATATCTTTTTTATCGTATAAATTAGCGGTTGCTGAAATCTGATCCACACCCTGATGGCTGTATGAATATGGAGGCATCTCACTCACATTCTCATTTTTCCATCCCAATCTCCCGTTATCAATACACATCTCTGGATCTATCGTCCTTCTTGTTTCTGGGTCTATCAGTTCTCCTGCCTCATTTTCTACTGCCCCTTCACATACAGTGGGGTCCCAAATATTATTGGGATCATAATATTCTCCATCATCTGCAGTGATGAAGGCTTTTGTATTCATGTGATTGTTCCCCTCAGGTATTGGGTATGAATTATCTTTTGCATAGGTATCAATACCCGCCTCATTACCATCGGTTAGATATACGTATCTCGGATCGAAGTACTCGCTGTTTAACTTATAGGTCTTATTGTCTCCAGGCTTTTTCCAGTTATCATAGGGTTCCACTTCGCCGAACAACACAACGCTATTGTCTTCCATCCAACAATAAGGCATCGTCCTTACATTCATGTTGAAGTTGTACCAAAAATACATTGAGTTATAGTCTATAAGGCTGCTGGCCCTTTCAATGTAGTAAGAAGGGCTTGCCAGGTGTAGACCAAGGCCTCTTGGTTTCAATGACTCCATATCGTTCAAATAGGCCTTTATATCTTCACAGTTACTCATTTCCGCATCTATACTCTGTGTGCTGTCCTTTGGCTGGTCAGTGAGTTTTTTGCATCCTATTACTTTACAAATAGCCGCTCGCATTTCTTCCAGAGCCATGCAAGTTTGTCTAGTTGACAATCTTCCCTCTGGTATAGCTTCCAGGTCGGTAGTCTTTCCGGAAGTGGGGACGTTGTATTGTTCGAGCGTATCAAGGTCGGTATAGTCATATTGACCGTTGGTCATCTTATCTGATTTGTCATCATATTGATTGTCCCCATGAAATGCCAGATCTATCCTGGTCATTAACCTTTGGATTCCATTGTCCACTCCCCGCGCAGCCTGATTTATCCATTGATCAACTGGGGGAGGTTGGCACGAAGTTCTTTCTGCTACAGATCTGTTGACATACAAAGCCTCTTTTGGACATTTATCATCTGCTGCATTGTCGCCCGGGAAGGTAGCGGGCGTCACTTTCACTTCGGAATCTGTCTGTATATCATCCAGAGGTATAAGGGCTTTTGATCGATCTAGATTGCCGTACAGGTTACTGTCATAACTGTCAACTTTTAAATCCTCCATTGTATAGGCCATTGGTATAATCAATGCCTCCTGATAGTCAAGACCTGTATAGGCTACTATGATGTCAGCATCTTGGATGCTTCCTTTTGAATAATGCTTTCCAGGTTCATAGTTGCTTTCCAGTCTAAACACCCCGTTCTTGTCTGTAGTTGTGGATCCATAGAAGCCGTATACTCCTGGACCTATTTCTCCATTTTCATACTTGCTTGTCCCGTGATATCCACATATAGTGACATCTTCCACTGGTTGGTTAGAGAACGCACTACCATCTTTATATGTGATCTTGGAGGATGTCACCCTTCCCACAATAGCTCTCGGTCCTGGAGTTCCACGGCCAGCGGGTGTTTGGCATAAAGAGGAGTTGCCCCCAAGATCCCCCTCTGTATCAGTGCTCGCAAGGCCAGCCTCGAATCCGGGTGCTTCAAAGGCCACCATTCCGTAACCTTTCATAAAATAGAAAATGTCCCCAGTGCCAGGGCCGCCTGTAACTGAGATTTTTACCATGTCTTCGGGATTTTTTACCCCATTACAGAAAGTGTAGGTGTTTGCCTCGTATATCCCCGAGAGTAATAGGCTCTGAGTCTGATTACAAGAACTTGTTCCTGAGTAACCAGTAAGATTTGTGAGATCGCAGTAATTGAGGTTGCTATCTACTGGAACTATTTGGAAACTTGGTGTATTCCAGGAGCTTCCCTCCGCTGCTTCTCGAGGTGCCCAAAAAGCTCCTCCACCTGGAACCTCCTGACCGTTGTCGAAGTCTGTACACCCAGAGTAAAGTGTGTAGGATGCCTTGTCGCCGTTTGTGCAGGTGGCATCGCGGAACCCTGGGAGGGGTGCCCAGCTTGTATCAAGGCCTCTGTAGTATCCATCCCCCTTTAGGAAAAATTGCTCATAGTTGGAATTTTTATACATTCTAATAGGGTTTGTATCCCCCCCTTCGGATGTAAAGTGGATATACTCCCCAGTGGTCAATGTATGCGGAACAAAACTTGTTTGCGCAATATATTCGGTTAAGTTTATTGCAAAAGACTTGTCTTGAAAGCAAAATAAAGGAGCAAGGAGAAAAGCTAGTTTTACTAGGTTTATTTTTGCTCTCATAACACCAAAATTATACCAAACAAAAGGCTCTGATATAATAAAGAAATGTCAAAGCTAAAAGCATTCTTCCACATTTTTTCGAAAAGCCTTACCTCTCTTGCCTATTACAAAGATGTTGTCAGTTCTGACAAGAAACTTTCGATTAAATATTTCTTCTCTTTGGCACTTCTCGCCACTTTGGTAACTTCTATCTACACTCTGATCCCTCTTGTTCCCAAAGTAAGAAGCTCTCTTAGTAATGCTGTAGAACAAGTGGTTAGCATGTATGATGACGACTTGGTAGTCACGATAGCCGGTGGGAAGCTCTCAACAAACAGAACAGAACCATATGTAGTACCCGCTCCTTGGAAGGAGGAGGTTCCTGGGGAAATGCCCGAGAACCTGGTGGTGATAGATGTAAATGGTACGGTGGATGACTTTAATAACAAATATGATTCTTTCATCCTGGTGAATGCCTCAAATATAATGTTCCATGATAGCTCAGGGATGCGGGTGGAGAGCTTAAGCCAGTTTCCAGACATGGTCGTGACTAAGGGGGATGTCCTTGATCTTGCTACAAAGGCAAAGAGTGTGTTCGTTTATGTCCCGTATTTACTCTCAGTGTTTCTGTTTATTGGGTTGTTCCTCAACTATGCTTTTTTGAGATTTCTTTACCTTTTTGTCGTCGCAGCGTTATTGTTCGTTATAGGAAGATTGAGGGGTGTAACTTACAGCTATATAGATTATCTGAAAATTGCTATCCACACCTTTACTTTGCCTCTGGTGCTTGAAGTCATCGTGAGGGCTGTTGATATCTCTTTGCTTGAAAGGTTTCCCATGTGGTTTCTCCTGGTAAACATGATCTTTGGAGTAGTTGTGCTCTTTAGTCTCCCCAAGGACTCTGTTAAATTGATCAAGAAAAGTGACTAAGATTGAATCTTCCTTGTTGTTGTGGTAACTTTTCATTGCATTTCGTTCCCCTGTAGCTCAACGGTAGAGCAGGAAGCTGTTAACTTCAAGGTTCGTGGTTCGAATCCACGCGGGGGAGCCAGTTGGCACTTAATACACCTAAATATTAAGGGGGTGAAAAATAAATGGAATTAAAACATTTTGTTAAAGAAGCACTGTTGAGTATTACCGATGGGGTTAAAGAGGCCAATTCAGTAAATGATAGATTCAGAATTATAGGAATGAAAAGAGATAACAGTGGAGTTGATGGTAATGATGTCGAATTTGACGTTTCAATCGTAGTAGAACAAAAATCCAGCAATCAAGCTAGAGCTGGGGGTAAAGTCGGCGTAACTTTATTAAACGTGTTAAATGTAGCGTCTGCCGACCTTAGTTTACAAGAAGGACAAACGGATTCTCATCAAAACATTAATCATCTGAGGTTTAAAGTTTGGGTTTCTGAAAGTGAACTGAGTTAACGGAAATGAACGAAAAGTCATTCAAGCTTCGTAGAATCAAGGTAAATCTCCATGATCATTTAAGAAATGTTCGCAATCGTCTAGTCAATGATGTGTGGCCATATGTTGATCTTATTCAAGATAAGGCTAGAAAAGATAAAATCGGAATCGGAAATTTTGCTTTGATTAGAATGCTTTTCCCACCGATCGAAACAATTGCACAAGCCATAAACAAAAAACCTCAGGATCTATTAACAGAGCTAGGAATAAAGTTTCCATATTTGTACTGGAGCTTGTTTCGAGATGTTTTTATGCATGCAGATGAGTTCGAAAATGCTATTTATGAAAAGACTGAGATCCGGCCAGGAATAGGAATTGCATACCCTGGAGGTTCTGGAAGTCACACTTCCACTCAAAGTGTAGCCATGGTAACTGTAACTAAATTGTATTTTGATCTAGTCCAATATATCGAAAAATATATTAGGAATACTAATAAGAATAAGATGGTTAACATAACAATCGGTATAGAGTATTTAAAAGTTAAAGGTGACAGCATGCAACATCAAGAGGCTAATAAGATAATTCACGAAATTTTGGAAGTTAGAAGATTAGAAAATCCTAGTGACAATTAGTTAATCAAATTTTATCCATATCTTCCCGTAGTTGGCTAATGAACATAGAACCCTCAAAAACCTTAAAATGTGCACGAATTGACTGGTTTTATTAGAGTTGCGATTCTCGAGCCAGATATTTTCATTGTGGTAGAATAAAAAATATGAAGAAGTTGAAAATAGTCTTTCTATTTCTATTCTTTATTGCTTTAGCATTATTTTTAAAAACCAGACCACCATCAGCTGACAACCCACTATCAAGGTATCCTAAATGCCCAAATAATCTTGCTGGTATTTTGACTTCTCCCCTAATTGACTTAACAAGCATTACCAGCATTACTCCTCTGGGAAACTTAAATCCTCCAGGCCATACTTCTCCTGTTGATCATAACTACTTTTCTTCTGATTCCGATGAACCTGTTCCCGTTTACGCTCCAGCAGATGGATGGGTTACCGATGTAGTTACCATCTTGGCCAAAGACGAAAAAACAGGTAAGTATGTTGATCGATGGATCACTATAGACATAGAAATCTGCCAAGGGCTCAAACTAACCTTTGCCAATTTGACTGAAGCTTCAGATATTCTCAAGGATAATTGGCCAAAGAATAATAATGGTTGCAAATATGACATCAAAAAAGAGGGTCATGATTTTACTGAGGGACAATGCTATTTCCACACTAATATTAAAGTTAAAGCGGGCGATTTACTCGGGTACACTCAAAACGAAATCAATAAAGATGGCACCAAGGCCTTTCCCTTTGAGATCTGGGCAGCTAACTATAACCAATCATCCCCGAGCAACATTGATTGGTCGTTTTATGATGATGCTCGCTATGCCCATATAATGTGTACTTTCGATTTATATGCTGGGACCTTAAAACAGCAATTTTATGCCAAGTTGGGTGGTATCGATCTAAAGAGTAACTCCAAATCAACATTCATTCCCAGAACCAGTGAACCTATTTGCGGCACCGTTAATCAAAATATTGTTGGCACAATTCAAGGAATGTGGTTTGGTCAAGGTTGGAAAAATAGAGAAGATAAAACCATGCCTGATGATAGTCGACAGTTCTCATTTTTGCATTGGAATGTTGACCCCGCCTATGCTGAAATTGGTAACGCTGGTGAAATTACCGGTGGCCGAGCTGACCAAGTTCAATTTATCCCCAATCACACGGGAACAATAGATAGAGAACCAAGTGAAGTCACGGCCGATGGTAAAGTCTATTGTTATAATTTCCGAAACGGAAAAATATTAACGGAACTGGTTGATGATCGACACCTGAAATTGGAATACCAATCCGGTTTATGCCAACCCGGAGAAAATTTTACTAAACCTTATAATTACGAGAGGTAAGTTCCACTACCGGCAGGTCATGAGAGGTTAACACCTTTTATTCACACCAACCCGGACCCTGTTTGCATATCTGGGGGTATTTTCCCAACAATAATCCCCTAACAGTTCGCATAAGCTCCAATCTAGAGAGCCAATCTGGTATATTTAGGGTATGTCTAAAAACCCTATTATCAATGCTCTAAGCGCTTTAGCATACATTATCCTCGTTGTCGCTATTATGACCTTCGTGACACAGCCTTTAAAGGATAAGCCCGATACTTTTTTTGCTCCGATCACATTTTTATCTGTACTTACCCTCTCTGTTTCAGTAATGGCGTTCCTGTTTTTTTATCAACCAGTTCAGCTTTTCATTGAAGGCAAGAAAAAAGAAGCGGTAAACCTGTTTGCAAAAACTGTTGGCATCTTCGCAGCTTTTACAGCTGTAGTTTTGATACTGCTTTTTTCTGGCCTAATTTAGCTTTGGAAATAGCTCCTAGAAATTACCTATACATCCACCAGAAGAAGTGATCACGGAAATATACCCAGGTTCCGAATTCAAGAAAATGCATATAATACTCTTTGATGATATTGGGTATTCCCACTACGAGAAGGATTAATATGAGGTTCTTTTTACTGTCAAATCGAAACTTTGGAAAACGCCTTTTGATTATTAGGCACGCCAGATAGAAGAATTCAAAGATATTTGGACAGTAAAAGAAAAAGTTCCTATTACCAGTGATCTGAACTAGGATGTAACCTACAAATCTCCATAAAAACAAGGCTATTCCGATCCTCTTTGCATACTTCTCTTTCCACCTTGTGATTACTAGAAACTCAAAAAAATAGTAGAGAATATCCAGAAACTTATCGGCGGTGTGATATTGGAGTAACTCTGCAAAGGGCCTTGGGAATGCCTGGAAAACCATTACATCTGCCGCATCAGCCAACATTGCAGCAATCCCTCCGGCCAGTGGCCATCTAAGAATGGAGAATGGAATGACAAGACGAAGTATGGTTATTAGATATCCAGGAATTTGCTCCACTGACTGTTATTATACATTGCTAGATGTGTTGCCCTTATCAAGGAAGAGCTGCACCTGTCCTCTTGTTGCTTGTAGTAGAATAAAAATATGATCACGATTGATGATTTTAAGAAATTGGAAATCAGAATAGGGAAAGTTGTCTCAGCTGAGAAGGTTGCTGAATCAAAGAAGCTTCTACGATTGATCTTTGATTTTGGCAGTGAACAGAGGCAGATACTGGCTGGAATCAGCGAATCCTTTCCCGATCCATCCGTTTTGGTGGGTAAAGAGATGCCGGTACTAGTAAATCTTGAACCAAGGGAGCTTATGGGATATAAAAGCGAGGGTATGATAGTCGCCGCAGACGCTGATGACGGCCCCGTCCTTCTTCACCCAGAGAGGGAAGTTTTGCCTGGGAGTATTGTAGGATAATACATATGATCAAGCTAATAAAAGAAGGGCATTACGAATTAATAGAGACGAAAGGGCAAACCAAGATCCTTATATTGGATGATAAGAGAACATTTGCTTGGATAGATGTCGAGGATATCGGGGAGATCCTGATCACGTCACACAATGCACACAAAACGGATAATATTTTGGCAGTTGGAGAATATCGTTTGTATGATGTGGTAGATGAACCGGAGTTGACGGATCTAGAGCATCTGGAGCTATCAGTAGGAGATGGTGTTTGGCAGGGATATCTTCTGCCAACAGGGCTTCCTACAGACAAAGATAAGCGAAACAGGGTTATACCAACCAAACAATTGATCGTTGATAACAATCAAAAGATCTTGTAGGAGTGATAAAATGTGGGCGCATGAGAAAGAAATACTATCTGTTCGGCTTATATATCCTGGGTCTCTTTATTGCCCTTTTTATACTAAATAGTAGGTACAAACCTGCAGAAGATATTACCACTCCACTTCCTCCTGTAGCTGTATCTCAGATAGTTAGAAAGGCTGCAGTTGCTGGTACTTTCTATCCTGCTGATAAGACACAGCTGGAAACGGCGATTAAAAAGTATCTTTCTGATGCAGTTCCCGTGACGGCAAGTGGGAGTCTGCGCATTTTGATCGTTCCTCATGCTGGGCTTGAATATTCTGGGCAAATAGCCGGCTCTGGGTTCAAACAACTAGAGGGAAACACCTATTCTAGGGTCATTATCCTGGGAGCCTCGCATAAGTCAGCATTTTCTTATATATCAGTGTTTCCTAGTGGCAAATGGGAAACACCTTTGGGATCGGTAGATATTGATGAAGACCTAGCCAATAACCTGATAGACCAAACTAAGGGTATCAAAGGCGATGTTGCGGCTCATAGTAATGAACATTCCCTAGAGGTTGAGTTGGTGTTTTTGCAGGAAGTGCTAAGTAATTTTAAGATTGTACCTATCCTGATCGGTCAGGTAGATGATCAAACTTTGGTATCCCTGGCTGACAAGATCAGCCAAGCTACAGATGAGGATACGCTTTTGGTGGTAAGTACAGATCTATCTCATTACCCCACCTGGGAGACAGCTAAGCTGATTGATAGACAGACGATTGAATCTATAGTGTCGGGTGATGCTGAGAAGTTCAAAAGTACGGTCACAGAAATCGAAGGCAAAGCATATCCTGGAGTGGTGACTGCCGCTTGTGGTCATCAGGCGGTGTGGGTAGCACTCAAAGTAGCTCAATCACTGAAGCTAACTGATTTCAAAGAAATAGGATACGCAAACTCCGGGGATGTTATTGGAGATAAGGCTAGAGTGGTTGGATATGGTGCCATAGGTATTTGGGGTGTCTTGCCAGAGCCAGTTGTCATAAAGCTTGATGAAAATACCCAGGAGGAAGCATTAAAGATCGCCGAAACTACCCTTCAGGCATATGTGAATGGTCAGAAGATTCCTGAGGTTGCAGCTAGGTCGAACGTTCTCGGGGAGCCCCTAGGCGCTTTCGTTACCCTTAGGAAGAATGGCCAGTTGCGCGGTTGTATAGGTAGCTTTGAGCCAAGAGAGTCGTTGGGTGCTGTTATACAGAATATGACTATAGCAGCCGCAAGCAAAGACCCACGTTTCAAACCTGTTACTGCTGATGAATTAAAAGATATTTCTATCGAGATCTCTGTAATGACTCCAAAAAGAAGGATCAACGATTGGCGAGACATAGTCTTGGGTGTGAATGGAGTGTCGCTTGAGAATGGTACCAGTTCAGGGACCTTCCTGCCGCAGGTAGCCACCGAGACCAAATGGCCACTGGAGGAATTCTTGTCCGAACTTTGTTCTCAGAAAGCCGGTCTCCCGCGGGGCTGCTACACTGATTCCTCTACTCACATTTATACTTTTGAAGCCCAAGTATTTGGTGAGTAGGTTATAATCGTTCTTATGAAAATACCTCAAAACACTATCAAATATTCGATCGGGTTACTTACCGTCATTGGTCTGCGACTCCTGCCTCATCCTCCTAACGTAGAGCCTATTATGTCTACTATGATGCCCTTTTCGAAGAAATGGGGTTGGCTGTCCGGGATGCTCTTTTGTCTGTTTTCCGTACTATGCTTCGACCTTCTGACCAACACCTTGGGGGTGTGGTCATTGATGACTGTTGGCACTTATTCCCTGTTGGGTGCTCTCTCCGGGATTTATTTTAAGAATAAAGAGAGCAGTATTAAAAACTATTTGGCTTTCTCTGTAGCAGCGACTTTGGTTTACGATGCTATTACGGGTATTGGAGCTGGGATGTTATTTTTCAACCAATCCTTTATGGCCACGTTCATAGGGCAGATACCTTTCACTTTGTATCATTTGGGGGGAAATATAGTTCTATGCAGTGTTGTATCCCCTATTCTTTTCAGATGGGTGATCACTAATCCTGAGCTTGAGACTACCAAGGTCTTTAGGAAAGTCGCTTTGGTATTAAAGTAATCCTATAAGCCCAAACTTGCCAAACCCCCTATTTTACTGGTATAAGGTCTTAAGTCCTATGGACCCTGCTTCTGTAGACCCCCTGGGTCGCAATACAACCGAATACCGCAAAAACCTAAAGGATAATACTTATGTGGACAATAGCTCTAAAAGTAATCGAATATTTTGTAATAGGCTTTGTTTTTGGCCACACAAAGGACCTATTGGATTTCAAAAGGCAAATCATTAGGTGCGGCCCTCTTAGTGTTTTTTGAGAACTTCATTGCTTTCTACATCATTTATAAGATTTCCAACTCTTTCAGCACTGAGTGGCCACTGTTTATTTCCTATGCAATAGGCAATTCCCTAGGAACCTATATTAATCTTGAAAAAGTCCCCTTTTGAATACAACTTCTTAGTTTATAATTACCACATGACTCATGGTGGCTTTCTAGTTCAGGTTGCGACTTCCGACGGCATTTACCTGCATGGCTATTACTCCCCCGCCGAGAATAAGAAGGCATGTGTACTTCATATCCATGGTTTCGATGGTAACTTCTATCAGGATGATTATATTAATGTGCTAGAGCAAGAGCTTGGGAAGAGTGGTATTGGGTTTCTCACAGTAAATACCCGTGGCTGCGGGAAGAATACCAGCTTCAAAACGATTGAGGGTAGATATAGAAGGATAGGTACGAGATATGAATTGTTGGAGGATGCCCATCTGGACATAACTGCATGGGTGAAGTTCCTAATTGAGGATAGCACTGAGGAGATAATCCTTGCTGGTCATTCCTTGGGGACGATGAAAGTGGTCAGGTACCTTTTTGAGGGTGAACTCAAGGATAGAATAACAAGGCTGATCCTTTTGGCACCATTTGATAAGAAGGGTTTGATTGCGCCAATCCTAAATAAGGATATGGATGCTCTGCGCAGCATAGCAGACAAGATTTCGGATACAGGTGGTGGACCAAAGACAAGGTCTTCTGGTTTTGGTCCTGTATCAACAAAGACATTTCTAAGTTGGTATAGGCAGGATGATCTGGGTAGGATGTTTGAGTTTTGCAACGAGGATTACGATTTTCCGATATTAGAGCAGATAAAAGTGCCCACGCTAATTGTGGTTGGGTCAAAGGATGAGTTTTTTCACTTGAGTAACCCGGATCATCCGGAAGAAGCCATGAGTATTTTGCTCAAGCACATTTCCAACTCTAGAGGAAAGATTATAGAAAACTCTGACCACGCCTTCAGGTCTTATGAAAATGCGATGGCTAGGGAAGTGGCTGAGTTTCTCAATAGCTAAACCTGTAGTACTTTACAACTCCCCTCCTTCAGTAATAGAATAGTGACCCTGGCGGTTTGCCAAGGATTCAAATATTCCCAAGGAGGGAGAAATGTTCGAGAACATGGGTGAGGTTCAGGCGTTGCGGGCCATGATTGTAAAGGCTCAGGAGTTGGGCTTGAAAGGGGTTGGGGCCGCTCTTACCGATCACGCCAGTAAGGATGCTAAAGAGGAGAAAATCGGTAGGGTATGGGATCCCTTGATCGTAAACATCGGGAAGCCTTTTGATAACGGAATTGACTATTGGGGAATCTGCATGTACATGATCTCCGAGATGTTACGAACAGGAAAACCTGCTGGTACCGTTGTGGGTGCCGAGTATCCTGCGGGCGAACCCAGAAACCCGACAGGGGGGCTTGTTATCGAGAAAGACAATCTAAGGTTTTATGTGGCCTTCGCGGGGGGTACGGAGGAACAAAATGTACAGGTTGCGCAGGCCGGCATAGATGCTTTCTGTGAATATCGCGATGAGGTGAAGGAAGCCCATCACAGATTGAACGAGTCCCTTTCAGTCCTTGGTAACCTGCTTGGATTTGTTGGATTTGGGATCCCCAACGACTAACCCAGCTGCTTGAAGAACGTGTTCTGACATGTACGCGCCTTACCTATAGCATTAGTGATAGTAAGGAGCTTTCGTACTCAGACCCCTCGCTTGGTTGGTGTTAAAACTTTTCTATGTAGTACTTTTCTTCTTTGAACTTAAAATCCTTTTTCAGATACCAATTCAAAATATCGTCCTCATTGTGGTATTTGGGGATAATTTCCTAAATTCCTCCACGGTATAGAAGCCATTGTTCCCCTCTTGGGTCTTGTCCGCAATGTCACCTTCCAGATCGTACGCCTCCACTACATGGAAGAATTTATCCTCCAGCTGTTCCATAGTGTTTTTATCGTAGACCATTTCGTGCAATTCGTAACATAATTTGAACTTACCCCTCATTCCCGCCTCTTCTTCCATTTCTCTTCCGGCGGTCATCTCCAAAGTCTCACCAAACCTCACTTTCCCAGTCATGAAGCCCCAGTAGCCAAAATAAGGCTCCTTTGTCCTTTGTTGGATCAAAAACTTTTCCTCTTTTCCGAATTTCATATGGGGAATCACCAAAACCCCTACTTTTGGTTGTTTTTCCAAGGTGTGAGTATTGGTGTCTATTTTTCCTGCCAGCATTTTCCCTTTGCTAGAAAGGCTGTAAGAATACCTTTCCTTGACTATAAATCCCTCTGCTAAGAGGCACCTTACGTGATAGCTAAAGTCATCCGTGCCTAGGGAGTCAATATTCAGCTCCTTGAATCTCGCCCCTGGCTTAAACAGTAGTAGGGACAGAATCTTCATTTGTATTGGGTTTATATTTTCCATGCCTGCATTATTACCAGTGTTGCAAGGCATATTCAAGTGAAACTGATTTCACTAAGTGTTGTCGATTAAGTTCAATGAAAGCTGGTGAGGTAAAGATCCTCTAGTGCCCTATGCTAGAATTGAGATATGAAAAAATACATCTTCATCTGGGCCATATTCTGGGTCGTTGTTTACGCTATTGTTTCCAAAACCGGTTACCCTGATGCTGCCACTGGAGTATTGGGAGCAGCAGCCCTCAGCCTTTTTTTTGTGATAAAAATCATTGGCAGCTCCTGGAGCGGTGAAGTTATGGAGATCAAAACAGAACACGAGTACCGTTCTGATGATGATGGGGGGCATACGCGGGATATTGATTATGCCTATGTTAAATTGGCAAACGGTAAGGTAAAAAAGATCCAAGATCTGGGTTGGAAAGTTGGAGACAAGTTGGCAAGAAAGAGCGGTCAATTCAAACCCAAACTTGTTTCCTAGTCCAGCTCTAATTTCTTCCTCTGGAGTATACTTAGCGGTTGAATAATATGGGTACAAAGCATTTGGGTGATAGATTAATAATTCTCATTGCTTTACTGACTGTTTTGATATTTCTCGGGGCAAAGCAGGATATTTCGCATGGCCCTACGAATCCACTTCTTTTCTTCAGCCAATTGTTTGCGGTACTTGGGGCTGTGCTTTTCAGCTTGTCTTTTGTAATAAGCTCAAGAGCCCGATTCATTGAAAGACTACTTGATGGGTTATCAGATGCATACAAGACGCATCACTTCATAGGTGCTTTAGGTTTTACACTTCTTATTAACCACCCAGTTCTTCTAATCTTAAAAGCTTTTTTTAATGAGAGTTCTACAAAACTTTACTTTCTTCCGGTTGGGCCTGTTTCCTATTCCTATGGAATTATTGCGCTATATTCCTTAATAGCTTTGATAGTGGTCACCCTTTTTATAAATTTACCGTACAACACATGGAAATTTACGCACACGTTTATGGGGCTCTCCCTGATTTTCGCATTGGCGCACGTTTTCAATATCCAAAGTGATGTATCACGGAATTTGGCTTTAGAGATTTGGGTAAAGGCTTTTTTACTTCTTGGCTGCTTGGCCTATCTGTATAAGATACTTCTTTATAGAAAACTCTCAGGGTCATACCTGTACAAACTGGTGGGACTAGACACGACAGGAAAAGTCTTAAATCTTTTCGCTTTCCCCAAAGGCAAACCCATTACGTTTAGTGCTGGTCAGTACGCCTTTATTAGAGTTCTTGATAATAAGGGGATTTCAAGGGAGGAACATCCGTTTTCCATAGTTGAACAGATGACAGATGGTAAGGTCACCTTTTCCATCAAGAAAAGTGGGGACTACACGAACAGGTTGGATGATCTAAAGGTTGGCAATTCCCTTCAGATCATTGGGCCTTTTGGACTAATTCATAAAAAAATAAATACTAAGCAAGATTGTGTATTTATTGCAGGTGGTATAGGTATAACTCCTTTTGTAGGAGCTGTTAAGGTGGCTCTGGATCTGGGGAGAAAGGCCTATCTTTTCTACAGTATCCGTGAGCAGTCGGAAAACTTATATGACGATAGATTCAGGGACCTATCAGGAAAGTCCGATAAGCTGCATTATGAACTTTGGATGTCCAATGTTCAGGGAAGACTCAGTATTTCTAGCATCCAAGACAAGGTTGGAGCTCTAGATAACAAACTTTTTCTTATATGCGGGCCCAAAGCTATGATGTATGACCTGAGCAAACAGTTAAAAGAAAAAGGCGTAAAGTCCGAGAATATTTATATGGAGGACTTTGCTCTGAGATGATAAAAAAGATTGTATTGGTCAATTTGATCTTGGTTGCCCTGGTAATGGCTTTTATTGTTGGGAGCAGTACCAAACCTGCTAGTTCTGTAATTGAACCGACTGCTGTGAGTAAAACAGAAACAACTGCTAGTACAGTACCAGATGCGGTAATAAAGAAAGCGGATACTGTACCGGCCAAGTCTGTACAGACAGTTGCAGCTACAACTCCCCCAATCAAGGTAGTACCTGACAATAGGTGCATTATTACAGTCGATGGAAGCAGGTATGATGTTACAGAATATAGGGATAAGCACTCTGGTGGAGATATCTTTACTTGTGGTACTGATATGACGTCTGTGTTCAACGATCAACACGATTCAGGCACACTCAAAAAGATGGTCCCTTATCTATTGAAGTAATGAAGAAAAACTTTATTCACAAAACCTTTGCTATAATCAGAGCATGAACTTTTTACCTAGTATCCTACAAAATCCCGCTATCTTTTATGCTTTGATTGCCTGGTCTTTGGTTTGGAAAGGTGTCGCCCTGTGGAAGTCTGCTCGGGCCAATCAGAGGGGTTGGTTTGTTGCGTTATTGGTAGTAAATACTATTGGGATCTTGGAAATGATCTACATTTTTCTTGTCAGCAGAAAAGAACCCCAAGCCTAGGATCTTATTTCCAAGCCCTACTAGCCGCTTCAGCCTCTTTTCTAGTAAGCTTTTTCACTACAATTCCCATCTGTATGAGTACATAGTCACCTACCTCTACAGGTACTCCTCCGTCCAGTACTTGCCTCTCTTCTTCAGGATACTGGACTAAGAGCTTCATGCCGTCTATTTTTTTAACTATTCCTGGTATTGCTAAACACATATCTGTTATTATACTTTCGCTTTGAAAATAATAACATTTAATACTCTAGGTATTCCGCTTCTTTCCACCAATTACAATAAAAGGTTTGATGCTTTAGTTGAAAAGATTATAGATGTAGGTCCGGACGTTGTATGTCTGCAGGAGGTTTGGGCATTCTATACCAAGAGAAAATTGATCAAGGCTTTATACGACCATGGCTATAGATTTAGCTTCTATCCAAATGTGTTGCACAGGTTCAACGGTTTGCTGACGCTTTCAAAATATGAGATCAGGGATACAAAATACCAAAGCTTGAAACCCATGTTCAGCGGTTTTAACTCTACTCTGCTTGAGTTTCCCGGTGATAAAGGCTATTTGTTGACTAGGTTAGTTGTTGGTGTTGAAGAGGTGGATGTATGCAATGTTCATCTCAACGCTGATCTGTCAGGAGACTATGAGCGGGATTCAATTTCTTCACGCCTAAAAGCAGCATCTCTTAGAAGGTTGAGTTCTCTCATACGGGAGTCCAACGGTAACAAAACGATTATCTGTGGAGATTTCAACTTTGAGCCTGGCAGTTTCTCGCATGGGGAGTTTCTGCAGTTGGCCGAGGTTACCGATAGAGTTCCCCTGGACTATAAAACCCTGACCAAGAAGCTATTCCGTTTTCCCGCACCACTGAAAGGCCAGCGTGTGGACCACATATTCACCAAGAATATTGAAGACGTCGCCTTTAAAGGTGTAAGTGTAATATGGGATGAGTTGATACCCGATGTGGGGTATCTTTCTGATCACGCCGGCTTGCTGATAGAAATTGACATGGATCAGTAGGTGTATGGCTCAACACACATCTGCTATCATTTCTCTACATGGAAAATAATGGGAAGAAATTAGTAATAGGCTGGTTCACGCTTACTTGTAGTGAAGACAGCACGATACTCTTCACAGAGCTTCTCAACGATCACTTTGATGAATGGAAGAAGATCATAGAATTCAGACATATAAAATCTCTCAAGACAAAAAACACGCTTGAGGGGTTGGATGTAGCTTTTGTTGAGGGCGCAGTTTCGTCTGATACCCAGGCACAAGAGGCCCAGAAAATAAGGGATAATTCCAAATATGTAGTAGCTATTGGGGAATGTGCTTGTACTGGTATGCCCTCTGCTAGTAGGAATGCTATCAAACGTGAGGATATTAATGAGAAGATTGAATGGTACATGAGCCACTTTCCATATAATGAAAAGGTGAAGAAGCTTGATGATGTTATCAAGGTTGATGATATGGTTAGAGGTTGCCCGATGGATCCTAAGGCTTTCTCTGTAGTAATGGAAAAGTACCTGAAATTATTTGGAGTGATCTAGTATGCATAGCGGGAATATAACTATTGAGAACATAACCAAGATAGAGGGCTCAGCAGGTTTGGAAGTCACAATTGAAAATAGTGCTGTCAAAGACCTGAAGTTCATGATCAATGACTACCGCCGCTTCTATACCGATGCAGTTAAGGGAAGGCCATTTGTAGCCTCACCGTCATTTCTTTCCAGGATCTGTGGAACCTGTTCGGTAGCCCATCTCTTTGCGTCTATTAAAGCAGTAGAAAAATCCCAGGGCATTGAAGTGACTGAACAGACCAAGACATTAAGAAGGTTGGCCTATGATGGATTGATGATCAGGGATCATGCGTTGCACCTATACTTTTTTGTACTCCCAGACCTCTTGGGTGTGGACTCTATCCTGGATATTCCTGATGACCACGATGATCTTGGCCACACACTCCTGCACGACTCTTTTGATATCAAAAAGCTTGGAACAGATATCACAGATGTGATTATTGGAGCAGCGATCCATGCACCTTACCCCACCACTGGTGGATTCCTCAAGCTTCCGGACGAGTCGAAGTTTCCAGATCTTGTTAAACGGCTAGAAGATGTAAGATTCCAGGTCCTTCGTGGCATAAAAGCCTTCTATGAGTACAAAGCAGTTCTTGATAGGAAATCTGATTACTTGGCACTTAGGAATGATGCAAGGTTTGATTTTCTAGAAGGGGAACTTATCAGCTCTGAGGGTAAGAGGATACCCCCCGATAAATTCCACAACTTTATGGAGGTGGTAGTGGTTCCATATTCTCAATCAGAAGGCTATACATTTTCTGACAGCCACAAGAATTATCTTGTGGGATCGTTGGCTAGGTTAAATATAAATAGAGATCTATTGCACCCAAGAACCAGAGTTGATGCAGGTGAATACCTTAAAGTCTTTCCTTCAACTAACATCTATCACAACAATTTGGCACAAGCTATCGAGATCTTACATTGTGTGGATGATGCTATAGATATATTGAAAGGCCTTAAGATTGTTGATGAGAAGCCTGTGAGAAAACCTCCCCAAGCTGGTTTGGGTGTGGGTGTGGTGGAGGCTCCCAGGGGCACTTTGTACCATATGGCGAAAGTGGACGAGAAAGGCATGATCATTGGTTATGATGTTATTGTTCCCACTTCGCAGAATCAAATAAGTATTGAAAACGATCTCAAAAAATATTTCAACGAAAACCTTGATAAGACCGAAGAGCAGTTGAAATTTGATGCAGAGAGTATCATCCGCGCTTATGACCCCTGCATGTCCTGCGCCACCAATTTCCTTAAGATAGATTGGATAAGAAAGTAGTCAGGTTCCTTCTCCATTGGTAGTCCCAGTATTTTAACCTCTCCAAGCTTTCCTATCTTCTGCAGATACTTAAGTTGGAAACCAAGATCAAAATCATGCACAGTAAGTTTCGGAGATAAGGCAATCTTATTCAGGTCCTGAGAGTTTAATACCTGTACCTTGTCTAGACCTTCTACTATGTCCATTATGACCACGTCTTCCTTGTTATCAAATGGCAGATCCTTATTTAAACCTACAGGAACAAATTCCAGATCCGGAATAGTGTGCTTTAGTTTTTCGGCAACTAAGAGGGCCTTGTTGTCTATCTCGCTATCCTCATTTCCAAACACGTATACTTTCATGGATTAGTTTTACCCCAGCTGGCTTTTATTAGCAACGCCTATGCTCTAGTATTAGGTTTGATATGGATGTAAAAGCCCTTCAATTATTGTGTAGATATTCCTTACCACCAAACTCATTGGGCTATTGTGGAAGGGACTCCGCCCCCGAGAAGTTCAAAACATGTGTTATGGGTGGCAAGTGTGTGGGTATTGAGGAGGAGCTTAGTAAATTCATTGTGCTTAATCCCTATTTGAGAACCTTAGCAAGAATAACTGGGTTTGACCCCTATTCTTATGAGGTTGCTGAAGCCTATTGGTTGGGCAATGATGAGCTGAAAAAGGCTAATTTAGGGGATTATCCGACCCTTACAGATAATTTTAAGAAGCAGGGTGTGCCAGAATGGTTGGTGGAGGAGCTTTCACAAAAACCACCCAAGGTCTTTATTCCCAGTCACCTTTTTCAAATACTGCATGTGGGTGTTGGCAGGGCTAGTGGTTCTGTTCCCTACAATATAGACTCGATCAACAATTGCATGGTCCGTTGGGGCAACGTCAAAAAACTAGAAAATGGAAAAGCAGTTGTTGATCTTCACTCACTGAAGGGAAGCGAAGGAAAGTACAGTACTACATTGATGGAGGAAGAGTTTCCGTTCATCCCAGGCTTTGTGCCAAATATAAAGGTTGGAGATGTTGTCTGTGCGCATTGGAAAGAGGTGATAAAGATCTTAGAGCCCGGGGAGGTTGAAAAGCTCGATCACTGGACCAATGAGGTCTTAGAAAGCTTTAGTTAACAGCAATTTGAAGGTTTCTTCTCTTCTCGGCCAGTACAATTATGGCAACCCCCACAAGCATCAGAAGCTCTTTGGCCGTCAGAGCTATATTCCAAGTGTGAGTAACGAACACAGCCGACAAAACATTGGTTACCAAAGTTGATGAGACCAAAACTGAGGCTACTGTGGTAGCTGGAGCTAGAGCCAGTGCCTTATACCAGCTTAAGACATATCCTAGTAGGAGTACTGCGGTTATAAGGACCCAAAGTATCTGAGTTGGTTCCAAAGTCAGGGTTTTTGATACAGTATTTGGGATGGCCAGCAAAGAAGCCATAACTAGGATCAGAGAGCCAAGTCCCATTCTGAACAAGGTGACGATATCAGAAGGGACAAAGGACAGTACTTTCTTGGCCAGGATGTTCTCCCCCGCCCAAAGTATGGTGGCTGATACTACCAGTAGCTCCCCTTTAGAGAATTGAAAGCCCTTAAATCCACCTATGGTTACGTTTCCGGCAAATAGGAGAAATACCCCCAGTATCTGAGCTTTTGGCATTCTCTCTTTGAGAAAAGGCAAGGCCATAATGGCAACCCAGAAGACTAGTGTCTTATGTATCAAAGCTCCATTGATGGCTGGAATTTGTGAAAGGCCTGTGAAATAAAGATAGAATGGTATGGATCCGCCTATAACACCTACTGATAGTAAGTAGAGCAGCTCTTTTTTCTTTAGGGTTTTAAGCTCTTTCCACTTTCCTGTTGATAGGATACCGGCAGCAATAAGAAACCCAACCGAAAGATTCTTAATGGCTGTGAAATAAAGGGGTGGCTTAACTGCATCCACTGCGTATTTATTCAGGAATATGGAAACACCAGAGATCAGAGCAGTAGCTAAGGCATAATATATGCCTTTGTTAGGGGATTTCTTCATGGGCATATTATTGCTCTGGCCAAACCTGCTGACCACTTTCAGCATCAGTGATGACAACTGCTTTGGTAGGACATGATTGTGCTGCCATGAGGATATTGGCTTCGTCGTCTTGCGCCCCATCCAAGATGATGGCTTTGTTCTCTGCGTCAAACTGAAACACTGTTGGTGACACTGCTATGCATGACCCGGCACTTATACAAGCGTTCCTTATCACTTTAACTTTGTATTTTCCTATTTGTACTTCTTTGTCTTCCATTTTTTTCCTCCTAATTTATTACAAGGCTAAGTTAAATTCTACAGTACTAGATATACTTTTTGAACAACTCATTCAGCCCTTCTAGATGTGGTTCTTGATCAACAAGTGGTTTTTCAGCGATCTGCTGGATCTGTGACTCATATGATGGCTTATCTATCTTGTAGAACACCCCTATGGGTATCTTATTGTTCTCAAAGTTCATTGCTTTCATGATGGCTTTCTCTTTGTTTGTGGGGTCATGATCCTCACCAAGTTTATATGTGTTCTCGGATAGATATTTGTGAGTATAGGTTTTTCCGAACGTGATACAGGGCTGGATGATGTCTATTACTGCCAGACCCTTATGGTTGTTGGCCTCTATCAAAAGCTCGGTGAGCCTTGGCATGTCACCTGAGAAAGCTCTGGCCGCAAAGGTTGCGCCTGCAGTTATAGCCAAGGCCAAAGGATATATTGGCTCGTCAGGATTTCCTTGCGGAGTAGACTTTGTTTTTACCCCTTTTCCCGTGGCGGGAGATGCTTGTCCTGTGGTTAGGGCATACAATGCGTTATCGTGCAGTAAAATGGTTAGGTCGTGGTTCCTTCTGCAGGCGTGCACAAAGTGGTTCCCCCCCTCTGCTAGGCAATTCCCATCCCCGGTGTGCACAAAAACATTAAGCCTGTTATTTGCAAGCTTTATTCCCGTGGCAACTGGAATATCTCTTCCATGTAACCCTTCAAAAGAGTTTAGTCTTATGAAATTGACTATGTGGCCATGACATCCAATACCAGCAACCAATACCGTGTTGGTGTTATCCCAGCCCTCTTTGACGGCCGCATTCTTTAGAGCCGCCCAGACGTTGAAGTTGCCGCATCCCGGACACCAATTTGGCGAATATGGTGTTTTTAGGTCTTCAAGTTTCATATTCTCTTTGCCCCCTTTATTGCAGCAACCTTTTCAATTATCTCTTCTGGGAAGATCATTCTCCCGTCATATTTCAAGAGCCTGTCATTTATCTTAATTCCGGTTTTCTCCCTGATAAGATCTGCCATTTGCCCTGTATAGTTACTTTCTATATCGATTATATGTTTCGAATTTGATAGAAGCTTTCTTAGCTCCTCAGATGGGAATGGATTCATCCAGGTTAGGTATACAAAATTTACGTTGCTAAAGTTCTTCAGCGCTTCAAGCACGCTTCCCTTATTGCTCCCCCAAGATACCAATGTTATATCTGCCTCATTAGGTCCAAATACAGCTTGGCCTTTCATGTCCTCTGCCTCGCAGGTTCTTAGTTTTTTCATCCTCTTTTCCATCATCCTGTTTCTGATCTCAATATCCTCCGTTGAATATCCATACTCATCGTGTTCATCGGAGTTGGCGATAAAGAAATTGCTCGTGCCTGGAATAGACCTTTGGGATATCCCATCAGGTTCGTATTTGTACCTCATATAACCTTCTGTTTGCTCCTTGGTGAATTTTCCCCGGTTTATCTTGATCTGGGAGGTATCAAAGAAAAGAGTGCTTTGGTCATTATCACAAATATTTTTATCCAAAAGCACCACGACGGGCGTTTGGTATTTATCGGCCAGGTTGAAAGCCTGCGCTGTAAGTTCGAAAGCCTCCTTAACATCACCTGCGGCAAGTACTATCCTTGGGAATTCTCCTTGATGAGCATGCAAAACGAATTGCAGGTCGCCCTGCTCGCTCCAT
>JBAZBO010000004.1:0-27535 GCA_041671425.1 Patescibacteria group bacterium
AAAAGACAGCAGGTGGTAAACCCAAGGAATACAGTGTTTTCAGTAAAAAGATTGATGGGAAGGAAATACTCCGACCCTGAAGTTCAAGAACTAAAAAAGCACTACCCGTATGAGATAGTAGAGGGGCAGAACGGTTTGGCATGTGTCGAGGTTGATGGCAAGGTTTATACCCCCCAGGAAATATCAGCCAAGATCTTAGCCAAGCTCAAAGCTGATGCGGAAAAGTTCTTGGGTCAACCCATTAATGAAGCTGTTATCACAGTGCCAGCGTACTTCAACGATTCACAAAGATCAGCCACCAAAGAAGCCGGCAAGATTGCAGGATTTGACGTCAAAAGAATAATCAACGAACCAACTGCTGCTTCCTTGGCATACGGTCTAGACAAAAAGAAGAATGAAAAGATAGCCGTGTATGATCTGGGTGGTGGCACTTATGATATCTCTATCCTAGAAATAGGTGAGGGTGTCTTTGAAGTGAAATCCACGAATGGCGACACCATGCTTGGTGGAGATGACTTTGATAGAAAAGTGATCGAATGGCTAGTAACTGGTTTCAAGCAGGAACAGGGAGTGGACCTTTCCGGTGATAGGCAGGCAATGCAAAGGCTAAAGGACGCAGCCGAGAAGGCCAAGATAGAGCTTTCTTCGGTGATGGAGACAGAGATAAGTATTCCCTTCATAACAGCGGATGTCTCTGGTCCAAAGCATCTTAGTGTGAAACTTACCAGAGCAAAGCTGGAAGAGCTTACCGAGGATTTGCTAAACAGAACAATCAAACCAATGGAAAATGCCCTGAAGGATGCAGGACTTTCTAAGAGTGATATTGCAGAAGTGGTGATGGTAGGTGGTATGACCAGAATGCCAAAAGTGGTGGAAATTGTGAAGGCCTTTTTTGGTAAAGATCCTCATCAGGGTGTAAATCCGGATGAAGTGGTGGCTGTAGGAGCTGGTATCCAAGGGGGAGTCTTGGGTGGCGATGTGAAAGATATATTGCTTTTGGATGTAACTCCACTGACCTTTGGACTTGAGACTTTGGGTGGTGTGAGTACGCCTCTCATCAAGAGAAATACAACTATTCCGACCTCTGCTAACCAGGTTTTCAGTACTGCTGCAGATAGCCAGACGAGTGTGGAAATAAACGTCTTGCAAGGCGAAAGGGAAATGGCTGGGGATAACAAATCTTTGGGAAGGTTCATGCTTGACGGTATTCCTCCCGCGCCTAGAGGAGTGCCTCAGATAGAGGTGACCTTTGATATAGATGCCAACGGGATCTTGAACGTTTCCGCTAAGGATAAGGCTACAAACAGAGAACAGAAGATCACTATCCAAGGTGGTACCGGACTTTCAAAGGAAGAAGTAGAGAAGCTTGTCAGGGATGCGGAAGCCCACAAGGTTGAGGATGAGAGAAGAAGACAGGAAGTAGAAGCCAGAAACATGGCTGATGCTATGTGCCACACTGCGGAGAAGTCTTTACGAGATGCTGGGGATAAAGTATCTGCTGAACTTAAGACAGAGGTTGAGGCTAAAGTGAAAGCAATAAAAGATGTGATGCAAACTGCTTCAAAGGAAGAGCTATCCCAGAAAACGCAGGATTTGTCTTTAAGCCTTCAGAAGATCGGTCAGGCTATGTATGGAAGCCAAGGTCCACAACAGCCAGGCCAGCCCGGAGGTGACCAAGGTGGAACCCCAGGTGGTACTGATGGTGGTCCTACACCAAGCTCTGACGGCCCAGTAGAGGGTGAAGTAGTGGAAGAATAAATTCTTAATAGCCCTTTTTAGTTGTGGAGGAGCCCCGCTGAACGCGGGGCTTTCCTTTTACCTCTCTAGCAATACTTCTATTCAAGTGCTAAAATAGTGCCCATGGCTAACGGCAAAGATTACTACAACATCTTGGGCGTCTCAAAGACCGCTTCAGATGATGATATAAAGAAAGCTTATAGGAAGCTCGCTAGAGAGCACCACCCCGACATGGTTGCAGAAAGTGACAAGTCCACTGCTGAAAAAAGATTTAAAGAGATAAACGAAGCCTATCAGGTGCTTTCAGATCCCCAAAAGAGAAAAATGTATGATCAATTTGGCTCTGCAGGACCAGGTTTTGCTGGGGGTCAAGGGCAACCCGGTGGTCAATGGGGGCCATTCTCCTATACGTATTCTTCGGGCGGTCAGGGTTCACCTTTTGGTGATGTTGATCCTTTTGATATATTCGAGGACTTTTTTGGTTTCAGAGGCTTCGGAGCCAGGAAACCCAGAAAAGGTAAGAACCTGCATTATGAAATGAGAGTGGATTTTGCTGATGCAATACACGGAGCAGAAAAAACTATCAATATAGAAAGTGGTCATGTAACCGTGAAGATACCCAGAGGAGTGAGGACTGGCACAGAAATGAGATTTCCTGGAAGAGGTATGCCTGGGCCTGATGGTACTCCTGCAGGCGATCTGTTCATATCTTTTAGAGTTGATACCCCGGACAACTTTCAAAGAGTGGGAGATAATCTTGGAGTGGTTGAAGAGATAGATTTTGTCCAGGCGGTGTTGGGGGATACTGTTGATGTTACGGTCGTAGATCCGGATAGCCCCAGTGGTTTGGGTAAAGCCAAGCTAAAAGTGCCTTCAGGCACTCAGCCGGGAACTCAATTTAGACTATCAGGAAAAGGTATGCCCAGACTCAGCGGTAGTAGCAGGGGAGACGTTATAGTGCAAGTAATGATCAAGATACCCCAAAGGTTAAGCAAACAGCAAAAAAGGGTCCTGGAAGAATACCGGGACCTTTAGGAGGTCATCATTACGGCAAGTTCTACCATCCTGTTGCTGTATCCCCACTCATTGTCATACCATGCTAGTACCTTCACCAAAGTCTTATCTACCACTGTGGTAAGCTCCAGATCCACTATTGCTGAATGAGGGTTTCCGATTATGTCCGATGAGACAATGGGATCCTCAGTGACAGCCAAGATGTTTTTGTATCTTGGATCTTCTGCAGCCTTTTTGAATACCGCGTTTACTTCTTCAGCAGTGGTTTCTTTCTCAACTAGCATGGTGATATCCGAAATGGACCCGGTTATGATGGGTACCCTTACCGATATGCCGTCAAACAACCCTTTGAGTTCTGGTATGACTTTGGTGGTAGCTTTTGCAGCCCCGGTAGTTGTAGGCACCATGTTGTAGCCGGCCGCTCGGGCTCTTCTGTAGTCATCCCCGCCTCCTGGAAGAGGACCATCCACTACATTCTGCGTGGCGGTTATAGCATGTATGGTGGTCATAACAGACTTTAAGATCTTGAAATTCCTATGCATGATGTCTACAACTGGTGATATGCAGTTGGTAGTACAGGAAGCATTGGATATAACGTTCTGACCCAGATATTGACTCTCGTTCACACCAAGTAGAAATGTCTGAACATCTCCCTCACCCGAGGTGGGTGCTGAGACTATCACTTTCTTTGCCCCTGCGTCCACATGTGCTTTGGCGGCATTATCTTTGGTGAATCTCCCTGTACACTCCATTACCACGTCAACGTTCAAGTCTTTCCAAGGAAGCTTCTGCGGTTCTTTTTCTGAGTAAACAGGATAATTCTTTTTGTCGACTATTATATTGTTTTCGTCGAAGGTCACCTCTCTGTGATAGGTGCCGTAAGCTGAATCGAATTTCAGCAAATACGCAAGCGTTTTCGTGTCTGTTAGATCATTTATGGCAACAACCTCTACGTCTTCTCTTTCAAGGGCTATCTTAAAAGCAGCCCTTCCAATCCTTCCAAAACCATTTATAGCTATTCGGGCAGGCATAATAGTTATTTCAGATTAGAATCGAGCCACTGCTTCAGGACTTCCTTGGGCATAGCTCCCATCTTTCTGGCAATCTCCTTTCCATCTTTTAAAACTACAAAGGTGGGTATACTTACCACACCAAACTCTTGGGCCATTGCGCCCTCTACCTCTACATCAACTTTTTTGAACTCCACCTTACCCTCATAATCCTTCTCTATCTCTTCGAAGATAGGCTTCATCGCTTGGCAGGGGCCACACCAATCCGCATAAAAATCTAAAAATTGGAACATAAAAAACCTCCAAAACTATTAATACATAAGATTTTAACACACTGGCCTACTGGGATTTCAGCTCCTGCCATAGGATCAGTAAGTAAGGGATAGTGAAAAGTGCTACGTTCAGAGCAGTAAGCAATTCGAAAGCGTTTAGTGCCAGGAACATTGTTATTCCGATTCCAATTATGAAGCCTATCTTAAGACTTTTTCTGAATATTTGCCTGTGTTTGAGCAGGTTCTTGGACTTTTTGTTCAGATGGAAATACATAGGTATGGACAGAGTGAAGGAGACGGCAAAAAGCAGAAGTGCCAGAGGTATTATGATGCTCCCTATCCCTGATGGTGCAGTGCTGAAGAGATACTTTACAAGTCCCCCCCAGAGCGCGAGAGCTATGAGAATAACAGTGAATAGGAATGGTGGCACGGCTGAATTTTAGCATTAAAAAGCCCCGCTTTGAACGTGGCTTATTATTTTCCTAAACTAAGCCTTTTTGGTGGGTATCCACCTTTTCCCTTTTTATCCACTGTTACATATGCCAACAATGCGTATGATCTTCTATTCTCTCTTTCATACACGTAGGGAATCGCGAGCAATCTATTACATGTTTTGCAGTATAGATCTGGTAGCTTTTCAACGCTTTGGAGACTAGTAAATTCTGAAGGCGCAAGTATTCTATCGAGATAAAGTCTCTTTAAAGGACCTGGACCATCTTTTTGGTATAGAAGAACATGTACTCCGCAATTCTCGCAATATAAATCAACAAATTTTGAGTGCCCCCCTCTATTATCCGAGTACATATCTTTCATAAGACGAAACTTATTGTTTTCCACGTGAATAATTATAGCCTCCTAGGTTAGTGGATACTATAACCTTTGGCTGGCCGTGGTGGGCTATGTTGGAACTTATTATAGAAGTCTTGCCAGAAATGCGGGTAACATAGTTATCAGCAAGATCAACACAATTGAAACAGGCACGACCAAAGCCACACTCAGAAAGATCTTTTTAAGCAATGCTCTAGTGCTTTGGTCTTTCTCCACCAGGAATTCTACCAAGACGAAGAATAGCAATGGAATTATAAAACCAAGATTAAGGGTGATTAAGGAAGTTGCTACAAAGAAATAGATATACAAGAATGAATTGTCTATATCTTTTTGAATATTTCCAAAAACACTGAATACTGCGGGTGCAAAGCTCGCCCATGTGATTCCAATCGGGTAACTGAATGTTATAAGTACTAAGATATATAGAATTCTTGGGATCTTTGAGGAAAGGAATTTCTTGCTTTCTTCTTTGGTGCCAAGAAAAAGTAGTATCAGATTACTTACTACGAATAGCAGCACGATGAAGTACCCTATCTTTCTAAGACTCTGCCACGTTTCTAAGTAAGGGAACTCAGTGCTTGCTGTAGAGTCTCCCATTGAGATCCTGGCTACAATAACAAGTAGTATTAGAAAATATGAGTATATTCTAAGAAAAAGCCAAACGCGTGAAGATATATGTTGCAGTTTGTCCATGGGTAAATAGTATCACTGTTTTGAGTTCAAATCCCTTATGGAGTAGGAGAAATTGATGCTGGTATAGCAGAGTAAAGCTTTAGTTGAGTGGAGTGGACTATGTTGGAACGCTTTACAAATGTAACTCCTCCGGTTAAGCGAAAATTTCTGATAGAATAATCGCACTATGATATCCACAGAAGCACTAATACTGATAATGACCGTGATCGCCGTAGCAGTGGGGGGTCTTGCGTTCTTTCTTTCCAAGCAATTTTCAAAGCTAAAAGATGATCTTGGAAATGATGAAGATAAAGTCTTGGTTGAATGGTTAAAAGAGATGAAAAACTCGATGGAAAGAAATACGGACACTTTAGAAAAGCAGCTGCAAACACATAGGCAGACCCTCAACGAACAGACAAAGCTCATATGGGAAAGGTTGGATAATTCCACAGAGGTTATAAGGCAAGTCCAGAAGCAGCTGGGCGGTATACAGGAGTTTGGCAATGATATGAAAGACCTTAGTAACATCTTGAAATCACCTAAACTAAGGGGAGGCTTGGGGGAGCAGTTTTTGTATGAGATTTTGGCAAATGCCTTACCAACCGATCTTTTCAAGGCACAGTTCAAATTCAAAAGCGGCGACATTTGTGATGCTGTGGTTTTTACTGACAAGGGAATAATCCCAATTGATTCAAAGTTTCCAATGGAGAATTTTAAAGCGATGCTTGATTCCCAGACGGAAGAAGAACGAGACAGGTCCCGCAAAGCCTTCCTAGGTGATTTTAAGAGAAGGGTAGATGAGGTTTCAAGTAAGTATATCCTTCCGGAAGAAGGTACTACTGAACAGGCGATCATGTACATTCCTTCTGAGAATGTGTTTTATGAGCTTATCGTCAATACACCAAAAGCTGAGGATTACGCCAAGGATAGGAATGTGATCATAGCCTCGCCCAACACGTTATCCTATTTCTTGAAGATCATTCTTGTTGCATTCCAACAGCACGAACTTGAAAAGCATGCTAGGAGATCTTGAGCTCTTTGGCGGGTATAAGGGTGGAAGCAGGTAAATTTGATGAAGACCTGGGTGTTCTGTCCAGACACATTTCTAACGCATCCAAGTCAATGGATGGGGTGCAGATAAAATACCAAAAGCTGTTTGGAAAGATAGAAAGTGTTCAGCAACTAGGCGAAAAAGACGAAAAGCCCCTGTTGGAATGAGTTCCTAAGAGGCTTTTTATGATTGCTGATTGTCCCTCAATGCCTTGTATATCACGGCAAGGCCTATCAACATGGCCACGTAGCTTGCAGTCAGCCAATGACTATTCGTTATGGCCACAATTCTGACTGCAATTCCGAACATTACGATAAAGCCGCCAAGTATCAGTAGCTTCACAGTAGTCTCCTCCCTTTTGTGATAGGAAGCCCCTGCCTTTGGTAAAACAAGGGCTTCCCTGCCGTTGCGTGTGTCAGCGGTATCTTTCCTCCCTACGGAGAGCAATAGCCACTACCGCACCGACCGGAATTGCGATGTAGAACAATGTGGCTGCAGTACCCGGTTCTTCCAGAAACATGGCGAAGATCGCCGATGCCACGAGAAGCCCCAGGCACCCTAGTAGTGCGAAGGCCTCTACTACGACTAGCCAGATTGGCAAGCATTGGTACCTTCTCACAACGCCCTCGTCTGTATCCACTTGTCTCCTCCTCAGAAGATAAACAGAAACCAATATTGGTGAATTATAGGACTTATAGTAAGGAAGTTCAAATCTACTGGTTTTGGGTTCAAAGTAAGAAGCAAGCCCCCGAATTGATAGGTATCCAAATCAGGGGCTTGTACGGTCAGAGCTCAACGTGTGTAACAGCGGTGAGGTCCCTTACGAAACCGATCACAGTCTCAAAAAGTCTCCTTAGCCACCTCATTGCATACTCCTTCCTGAATGTCTTCCTGAGTACCACTGCGACGACTGAGAATATTATATATTGCGGTGGTGGTATTCCGAAATATCGCTATAATACATGGACGATGACGGAAAAGATGATATTAAACGAAGATCAAAAGAAAGCGGTTACGCATAAGAAAGGGCCGCTCTTGGTGGTGGCCGGGGCGGGGACAGGAAAGACCAGGGTTATTACCGAAAGGATTCGTCACCTTGTCCAGAAAGGCAAAGTAAACCCCCAGAATATCCTTGCCCTCACATTTACGGAAAAAGCCTCCCAGGAAATGCTCGGAAGAGTGGATGAAGTGATGCCATTGGGATATGAAGATCCGTGGGTTTATACATTCCACTCCTTTGCGGATAGGGTCCTCAGAGCTGAAGGTTTAGAAGTGGGTTTGGATACATCATACAAAATCCTTTCCTACCCTGAGCAGTGGCTTTTGTTTAGGAATAATCTATATTCTTTTGATCTGAAATACTTCAGGCCTTTGGGCAATCCTACTAAGTTCATCTCTGCCATCCTGAAATTCATTTCCAGACTTCAGGATGAGAATATACTGTCGGCAGACTTTTCTGCCTTTGTTGAAAAAAAGTATAAAGGAACTGAGGAATATGATAAATGGTTTGAACTTGCCAACGTTTATCGCAAATACACAGATCTGAAGATTCAGGATTCCAGGATGGATTTTGGGGATCTGATCGTGTGGGCGATAAAGCTTTTTAGGGAGAGACCCAACATATTGGAAAAATATCAACATCAGTTCAAACATGTATTGGTGGATGAGTTTCAGGATACGAATTATGCCCAGTACGAACTGGTTAAACTTCTTTGTCCTGTTGAGATGGGCAGCAGAAGCCTCTTGGTGGTGGGAGATGATTCACAATCTATTTATAAGTTCAGGGGTGCTGCTATATCCAACATCTTGGAGTTCAGAAAAGATTATCCGGAGTGTGAAATGATCACACTGTTAAGGAATTACAGATCCCACCAAAAGATCCTGGATTCTTCTTACAAGCTTATTGAGAATAACAACCCGGACTCTTTGGAGTCCAAACTGGGTATCTCTAAGAAACTAGTAAGCGAAGTAGACACCCCAGCTGTAGCCCCTGAGGTGTATTTGCTGGAAGACCTAGATACCGAAGTTGATCTAGTTATTACAAAGATCTTGGAACTGCTGGCTAGGGAGCCACAATATACATATAAGGATATAGCTATACTATCTAGAGCTAACAGCCACCTAGATCCTTTTGTTCTGGCTTTGAGGAAAGTGGGACTTCCTTATCAGCTGGTAGGAAACAGGGGTCTTTACGATAGAGAAGAGGTAAGAGACCTTTTGGCCTTTCTAAGAGTTATTGTGAACCCGTATGATTCTCTGAGTCTATACAGGGTTTTGAATATAGATGTACTTGAGATCTCGCAAGATGTCATAGCCTCACTTCTGTCTACGGCTAAATATAGAAAAGTGGCTATGTGGGAAGTGGTTAAGGAATCCCATGATGAGAAAATGTCAGAATTTGTAAAAACGCTTGGATATTTTGCGGACAGGATAGTGAAAGCCACCCCCGTGGAGCTAGTATATGAGCTGGTAAATACCACAGGACTTCTCAATAGATTTGTACAAGAGGAGACCATTGAAAATAACTTGAGTGTGAGGAACCTTGATCTTTTCTTAGGCAAGGTGAAAGAGTTTGAAGTAGAGTTTAGGAACGATTCCAAAGAGATACCCACACTTATAAATTTCCTGGACTTTATAGATTTGATGATTGAGGCTGGAGACAATCCAGCTCAAGCAGAAATAGAAGATGTAGACACAATAAATCTTCTGACGGTGCATGCATCCAAGGGTTTGGAATTTCCTGTGGTATTTATGGTGAACCTAGTAAGCGATAGATTTCCCACCAGGAACAGAAGTGACGTTATAGAAATTCCAGATGATTTGATAAAAGAAGTTCTTCCAGAAGGAGATGCTCATATTCAGGAGGAAAGAAGGCTTTTCTATGTGGGGATGACCAGAGCCCAGAAATACTTATTTCTCTTGTCTGCCAAGAATTATGGGGGTACTAGAGACAAAAGACCAAGTGGATATATAGAAGAAACTGGGATAAAGACCCAAGAGTTGGGAAGTGAGGAAGTGGCAAAGATGAATTCCCAAAAAGGTCTTTTTGGGCTGGGGACAGAGTTCAGGGAGCCAAAAGTAGGAAAGATCACTGACTTTACCCCTAAATTCCTAAGCTACACACAAATCTCTGCCTACGATATGTGCCCCTTGAAGTATAAATACACTTACATTCTAAATATTCCCACAGCTCCCAGCCACGCTCTGAGTTTTGGTATCACCATACATGACACTCTAAGGGATTTTCATTCTAAGCTTATGTTTGGTGAAGTTTCTTTGGATGATTTGTACAAGATATACGAGAAAAATTGGCAACCCCTGGGGTACATGGGGGAAGACCACAGGAAACACACTTTTGATGAGGGGAAGAGGATCCTTAAGGATTATTATGAAAGGCTTGATCCCAAGGAGAAGACTTTGGGACTTGAAAAGTCTTTCAACATAAAGATCGACGGGATCAAATTCTTTGGGAGGATAGATAGGATTGTTGAACTTGATGGGGGAGTAGAGATAATAGACTATAAAACTGGTGAGGAGAAGGATCAGAAAGAGGTGGATAAAGATGACCAGATGGATTTCTATGCCATGGCTGCTAGGGAGGCCTTTGGTCTGGAACCCAAAAAACTTACTTTTTACTTTTTAGAGAAATCAAAGAAGATCAGTACTACTAGAGATCAGGCTCAGCTGGCTGAGAAGAAGGAAGAAGTTATTAAAACAGTGGGTGAGATCAAAAAGGGTGCCTTTGACCCAAAACCGGGTATGATGTGCACTTGGTGTGACTATAAAGAGATATGCCCCTTTGCTTGGAGGGGTTAAAAACTCACCTTTGGCAATGAGGTCAGGACTTTGAAAAGTGGGTTGTATATCTTGATCAGTGGGTGGGGCATTTCTATGACTTCTCCGCCAAACCTGCTCTTGAATTCTGTGAAGCCTCCCCAATGCTTTGTGAATACCAGAAACCTTTTGTCTTGAACCCCTTCCATATCCATAGTGGTATACCCAAGGTGCTTGAAATAAGGGATAGCGGTTCCCACTAGGAGATACCCTCCTTTGCTTGCCTTCCTAAAGCTTCCGGTGGCTATGTGAAGCGCCCAGATAGTCCCGGCATGCCCCAAGTAAAAATTACCTCCTATCAGATTATTTTTTTTGTCCTTTACCGTTATGAGAAATGATTCTTGGTTGAAAAGATCTCTTTTTGTAGTGAGATCATCGAATGGTTGTACATAGAAATGATTCCTTCTTCCTGTCTCTCTGAGTAATGTGTGAAATTTCTTCAGAGCATCATTGCTGGGATTTTGATATATGTCTACGATATCCCCATCTCTGGCGGCTTTATTTATAGAATACCTTGCGCTTCTAGACATGGATTTTTTAAGTTCCTCTTTTCCTAGTTCTAGGTCTACATATATTGTTGATGGTGGTAGTAAAGGCGATTCACTATTGGTAAAACCACAGGTGGCAAGGTTCACTTTCTGATATGGCTCAATTTTTATGAATAGTAGCTTATCAAGTTTATTTTCTATTTCTTCTATATCTTTAGGGGTTATGTTCACTGGCCTTTGTATCTTAACGATCTTTCCAAATGGAGTGTTTCTATATTCTGCTATTACACCGGATGAGGTTTTGAAAGCTTTCCACCCAAGGCTTGCCAGGTAATTGGACCAGTTGTCAGACTGACGAATGTCTCTGATAACTTTCATAAGGATTTCTTCAGGGTCAAAAGTTCCCAGCGGATCCTATTAGCCATGGTAAAGATCTTATACATGGGCTTGTTTATTATGAGGTCGTAGGAGTCTATATAGTGCACATGCCTTCCCCCAAACTTCAGCTTAAAGTTCGAAAAGCCCCACCAAGGATCTGTTTCGTTTGCCATATCCTTGCATGCCCCCCACATATCGAAAGTTTCACAGCCATAGCTTTTGCCTAGTCTTATTGCTTCCCAACCGATCAGATTGCTGCCAAAGAGATTTCTGTATTTATCGGTGCTTCCACCGTAAGGGTAATATAGAGTTTTCTCGTATGTGAAAAGCACCCAGGCTCCTAATGCAGTAGAATCTTTTGATGCCATCAGGATGTGGCACATGCCTTGGGGATACATCAACTCCCATATTTTTTGATAGTACTGCTTTGGGTGAATGTAATATTTCTCCCTGACTGAGGTTTCTCCCAGAAGACTGTAAAACACATCGAAATCTTCCCTTGTCTCTGCCCTTTTTATCTCTACACCGTTCCTCTGTGCGTATTTTACATTGTATCTGCATTTCTTGTGCATGTTATCCATTATCTCTTCTTCGCTTTTTGCTATATCAAGTATTATGTTGTGCTTTGCAAAAGTATCGCGTGGGGATCTTTCGCACCTCTCCTCAAACAATTCCACAGCCTTTGAGGCCTTTTCAGAATCGGTAGTTATGTTGGGCACATCGAAGTTGATGGCGATGCAACTGTTCTCTTTCAAGGATGATGCTACTTTTTCAAAGTCTATGATGAAAGGATCTACCTTTGGACAATAAGCCATAAAAAAGGGGGACCCAGGAATGCTGTGCTTGGTGTATTGGACTTCACCAACTTTTACAGCCGGTGTTCCGTAAGATGATTTGAATTCTCCCCACTCGGGGGATTGTACGACGTGCCTGCTCATTGCAAGCAAAGTATATCATTGGAATTGGGTTATTTAAGTGCCAGGTCTACCACCCAGTCTTTATTTAAGATAGTTTCGTATTTGCTGGTGCCGCCTATCACTTCCAGGCCCATGGGCGGGACAAACTCGAATACTGCGGGGTCGTTCTTGGCACCTGCCTGTTTTTGCCAATAGAGGCTATAGCTCCTGACATCTTTCTCTAGAGACAGTTCAGTAGGAAGATCATATCTTAATATCAGTGTAAGATTTTCCTTAGGATTTACTTTAAACGACGATTCAAAAACCGTGTGGGCCCCTTCCGTTACCAATACTTCTTTGAAAATATTCTTGTCGCCCAGTGTTGCCCCTGTGAGCTTGGAACCTTTTCCTATAAATACTCTTAGGTAGTCAGTATAGGGCCCGCCTGGCCACGCCCCCGTTTCGTCACTGTTGGTAAAGTTCATGGTAAGCTCAGCCCTCAACACCCCGTCCCTGGTGTCGGATGAGACTTTGTATGAGTAGGTATTCTTAACGTAGTAATTGGACTTTGTACCACCAAGATTGGCATTTACTATGTACAGATAGTCGCTGTCCTGAACAGCAACCATGTCCCCATCCCATTTCCTTTCCTTAAGTAAGGTAGAGACCATAGTATCTGGCACGTACAACATCAAATGCCTTTCGTTCAGCATGGTCTGAATGCCCGAAAGAAGTTCTGGCATCTTTTCTCTGGGCAAGGCGAACATCTTCTCCAGCATCTTACTAGTTAGCATACTCAGGAACGACTTTTTCTGACTAACACCTTCCTCATAGTTGAACTCACTATAGAACTGAGCCTTTTCCTCCAGGTTTTCCGAAGTTATCTCCTCATTATATGAGGTAAGAAATACTGGGCCCGTTAGTTCCATTACCTTTTTGCTGAAATCCAGATCCATACCTATGACTCCATCAAAGGTTTGACCGTCAATTCTAAAGAACAGGTCTTGGATCACCTGTGCTGTCTCTGTAAAGTTTGGATCCCAGTTAGCATTCCTTATGTGTAGTTTGTCTTCTTTAAGGAAATCAGAGATGGGCTTGGGTGGTACGACAGAAATATTTCTGGTATCCAGTTGCCCGTCGGGATTGTATATATCATTTATCTCGAGGTTTGTGATCTTTCCTTTGTCTATTTCTAGCACAGCGTAAGATCCTATAAAGCCGCCGGTTGGCCTTATCTCATTGGAATTCTGGAGAAGTACAAGATACCTTTTGGGTGCACTCACCCCGAGCAGGTCCGAGACATCTTCTATGTAAGTATTGGCTTCCCCAAACCTTTGGGTTATGGACCCAAGCACTCGCCCGTAGTCGGACGCTTTGGTAGCAAAACTTCCCGGAAGGGCTTCTAGCACTACGCTTTTGTATTCGGCAGATGCTAAGTTTATAGAATTACCGGCCGTGCCGAGATCCAGCTTTGCCTGTGAGAAACTTTCTGCGCTTAGCTTCTGGTCTGAGTTTGGATTTATGATATCCCAGATATTGGTGAATGGGATTATGGCCTTTGATACGTTGTACATTGCTTCTGAGAAATAGGTGGCAGAACTCATCAGCTTTATGACAGAGTTGTATTCTGCCCGCTTATGGAGAACTCCATATATCCACTTCAACCTGCTGAATGAATTCCTTGCTTTATAAAAGTTTTGAAATGCCTCGTTTGCTTGTGTTTTACCTTGCTCACTTTGAAGCTGAGCCAAGGTTGTTGGCATTTTTTCTAGGGATGCCATTGCAGATCTTGAATATGCCCAGGTTTGAAGTATAGGCAGGCCAATGAAGACAAGTGTTGCCGCCAGGAAAGCAGATACGACCCCTGCTACCACACACGTAAATGTGCTTTTAGTAGGAGATGTCTTTTTTGGTTTTCCTGTACTTCCACCTAACACCTTTATGTCTTCAGCGAAGTTAATGGTTTTCGACTTTGAGAAGGTCACCAAAGGTGCAGTCGCACCTATGTTTGTAACGTTTTCCTTGGAGGGATTGATTTCCTTGACGTAGGTTTTTGGCTTCGACCCGCCTGATCTGAATATGGATTTGAGCTTGCTCCCAAGCCCAAATGGCTTTTTTATCCTCTTGATCTCTTCGTTTTCCACTTCGGGTTTAAGGTCCTGCAAAGTCATGATGGCGGCCTCATTGCTTTGAACCGGTTTAGCCTGCACTTCCTTTGCTTTCTTTTCTATCAGCTTGTCTAGTTTGAATGAGCTCTCATTTGTCTCATAGCCCATACTTTCCAGAGTTTTCTTTATGCCTTCCTTAAATCCTGTCCTTGCGCCCCATTTCAGGAGTGGGTGATTGCTGGTGTCTGGAGAAGCCAGATTTCTTGCACGTACTTTGGCATCCTTATCAAACTTTATTTCGACTTGCTGATTTGCCAATGTCTTCAGCATGTACGCTATCTCAAGAGGTGTATAAGGTTCCTTTTCAACCAAGGTGAATATCTTGCCTTTGGTGTTTTGGTTAAGAAGTGCCTTTATGAGCCCGTTGACCGCATCCTCTATGTAAAGGTAGTACTCCTTGCTGAGCCCCTCGCCTTTTATTGTAAGTGAGTTGCTCCTGGCGACTTCCTGCATCAAGCTTCCGAGCTCGCCTCCGGAATCTTCGTCCATCTTTGGACCGTATATCTCTGGCAGTCTGACTATCCTGGCATCGGCATCGTAGTTCTTGAAGTATTCCCACACCATGGCTTCGGCGAATCTTCTGGCTTCGGCTAGTTCGAACTTGTTCTCTTCCTCCTCCGTGTGGCCAAAATATTTTGTCAGTTCAAGAGGAGAAAGCTGGCCCTGGTATACATCTATTGAAGATGCCAGAAGGAACTTACCAGAGCAGTTCTTAGTAAAGTCCAGGAGATTCCTGGTTCCTACAGCATTGGTCAGGAGTGACTCAAGATCCGCGTTCTTCTCAGCACTTTTGTATGATTCCAGTGCTGCAAGGTGGAATACATAGTCTGCACTTTCTATCTCGGGTGGTATTCCGTTATTTATGTTCACATCAAAAAGCGCAAAGTTTGGATTGGCTAGAAGATGTTCAACCTGGTTTTTCCTGCCGGTCCTGAAATTATCGAGTACAACAACCCGTGCACCCTTGGTCAAAAGGACTTCGGAAAGTCTGGACCCTATGAATCCGGCTCCTCCGGCTACGACGACAGTCGGGGTAAGGGCAGATTTTTTTATAGTATTTTTTCCAGCCATATGGGCAGTTATCTCAATCAAGTATATTTTGTAACAACGCATTTTACAAGTACAGAATCGCCTTTTTGGGTTATAATCCCCATATGGAATTAAGGGAAGTGATAGCTTTTTACAAAAGAAACTCATGGAAAATAATGGCTGGTGCTCTTGTCTTTATGCTTACTGCTGTAGGAGTGTATTTTTTGCCCCCAAAGTATGTGGCCTCAGGATCCTTTGTGGTTGTGAGGAATATAGAGCCCCTGGCTGCGGATTTCTCTTATGAGGGTTACTACGCTCAATTGACCTCGCAAGATTTCTCAAAGAATATGATCTCTTTCTTCAGGAATGAAAGCGTATTAGATAAGGTTGCCAGTAACCTGCAGATGGATAGAACATGGTTGAGGAAGAAGATACGAGTGGTTAAGGAGGCTCCAAGTGTTTCCAGACTTGAGGTGAGGCACTCCTCCCCCGATGTAGCAAAAACTATTTGGGTGGCATTGAAGGATGAAGTGCTGGGGATTGTGTCTATGATGAACCAGAGAACTGATCCAGGTTTGGAGGTTTTTGTGATAGGTGATGAACCTGTGGTGAAGTCCACCTATAAGAATGTATATGTGTTTGGTGTTGCTGGGGCTATGCTAGGTTTCCTCCTTTCCAGCCTTTATCTTGGTTTAAGGGATTATTTGAAATGAAATACGCGCTTTTTACTGATGGGGGCGCTAGGGGAAACCCGGGGCCTGCTGCAGCAGGAGTGGTATTAAAGGATGCCAAAGGTAACATTGTAACAGAGCTAGGTATGTATCTTGGAACTTGCACCAATAATGAAGCTGAATATAGAGCCCTGGTCTATGGCTTGGAAACAGCTAAGAGGCATGGCGTCTCCGACATTTCGTGTTTTCTTGACAGTGAGCTTGTGGTAAGACAGCTCAACGGTCAGTACAAGGTTAAAGATGCAAACCTTAGGGGGTTCTATACCAAAGTGAAAGAACTTGGACTGGGATTTTCTTCCATAAGCTATACTCATATTTTTAGGTCCAAGAATCGGGAGGCTGACACTGTTGTAAACCAGGTTTTGGATGCAGAAAATAATGAATGAGAGAAATCTGTCTTGTGAAACAGCTGTCCTCAAGACCCTTTCTTACAGAGCAGTTTTCAGATATCCCCTAAGTTTTTTTCAACTTGGTACTTTTCTGATTTGTGGTAACCCCCAACCTTTCACCAGTTTAGTGGACACCTTAGATGCATTGCGAAAGAATGGGGTGTTAAGACTAAAAAAGGCAAGGATTATCTTAAAAAATGTCAGCCCATTGGACTGGGAAGCCCGTGCGAGGGATTCGAAAAAAGTTATAAAAAGCCACCAACAGACATTCAAGATATTGGGAAAGATACCCTGGATAAGGCTACTTGCCATAACAGGTGCTACTGCGGCATATAGCTACAAAAAGGGTGATGACCTTGATATCTTTGTGGTTACGCAGAAGAACAGACTTTGGATTACTAGATTCTTTGTGGTGTTGCTCCTCAAGGCCTTGGGGGCATACCGAACTGACAAGAGTCCAAGCAGAAAAATCTGTCCAAACCTTTTCATCTCAGAAAGTGAACTCTCATGGGATCTTAGAAAAAGGGATGTATATGTGGCACACGAAATCATTATGATGCATCCCATTCTGGATAGGGGAGATGTGTATTTCAAATTTATCAAGGCCAATGATTGGATATTCAAATATTTTGCAAATTCAGCCTTCACGTTTCCAAAAAGTTTTCAGGCTGTTCATGGTAGAAAAAGTAAAGTACTGGATGTTATGGAGGTTATATTGATGGGAGTTCAGAAGCGCTATATGAAAAAAAAGAAAACAGTTGAGGTGACTTCCAGGAGAATGATCCATTTCAATAGGGATGATAGCAGGCAAAAGACACTGATGAGATTTCAGAAAATATACGGTAGGACAGAAGAAACCCTCTGATGAATTAGTACTCAGAATAAAAAATATCCCCCGCCTTAGACGGGGGATATTTCATTCCTTACATCCCCATAGGCATTCCGCCTTGCATTTCGCCACCACCGTGGTCATGTTCCTCTGAAGGTTTATCTGCCACCAAACACTCTGTCGTGAGGATCATGCTGGCCACAGATACAGCGTTCTGTAGGGCAGTCCTGGCTACCTTAGCTGGATCCATTATTCCTCTTTCTATCATATCGGTGTACTCCATTGCCATGACGTCAAAGCCAATATTGGGATTCTTGCTTTCAATAGCTCTTCTCTCAATCTCACCCAAAATTCTACCTGAGTCCTCGCCGGCATTTTCTACTATTTTCCTGGCTGGCCCTTCCAATGCCGTGTATAAGATCTTAGCCCCGGTTTCTTCCTCGCCGGTGAGTTTGAGTTTTTTGATAGCCTCCCTTGCTCTAAGAAGAGCTATACCACCACCAGCGACTATACCTTCCTCTACTGCGGCCTTAGTGGCATTGACAGCATCTTCTACTCTTAGCTTCTTCTCTTTAAGCTCAGTCTCTGAGGCAGCCCCGACGTTGATTACCGCAACTCCACCCGTTAGTTTTGCAACTCTCTCCATCAGTTTTTCTTTATCGTAATCTGATGTGGATTTTTCCAATTGCGCCCTGATCTGTTCAACTCTTTGCTCAATGATCTGCTTCTTGCCCTTACCGCCGACGATCATAGTGTCATCCTTTGTTGCGATGATTTTATCAGCTCTACCTAGATCCTCTACTCTTACAGAGTCAAGCTTCCTGCCGGTATCCTCGCTTATTACGGTGGCCCCTGTTAGAACAGCAATGTCTTCAAGCATTTCTTTTCTTCTATCTCCAAATCCTGGTGCTTTCACTGCAAGGGCATTGAATGTGCCTCTGATTTTGTTTACCACCAAAGTAGCCAGAGCCTCCCCTTCAACATCTTCGGATATAATAACCAAGTTCTTGGATACCTTTACTAGGTTCTCAAGCATGGGAAGCATCTCCTGGATATTTGTTATTTTTGCTTCTGAAACAAGAATATACGGATCCGCCACTTCGGACTCCATGGTTTCAGGATTGGTCACAAAATAGGGAGAGGCATAACCCTTGTCGAATCTCATACCTTCCTTGTATTCAAGCTCTAGCTCGAAGCCTTTGGATTCATCTGTAGTAATGACTCCGTCATTTCCTACTTGCTCCATAGCCTCGGCCACGATGTTTCCAATTTCTACATCCTGTGCGGATATGGTGGCGACTTGGGATTTTTCTTCTTTGGTTGAGATCTTCTTGGAAAGTTTGGCTATTTCATCTACCACTGCACTTGACGCTTTCTCAAGACCTTTTGTCAATATCATAGGATTTGCACCCGCAGAGACATTTCTTAACCCCTCTTCTACTATGGTTTGAGCCAAAAGCGTTGCAGTAGTGGTACCGTCACCGGCCTCATCATCGGTCTCAGATGCGGCTTCCTTTACCATCTGGGCACCCATGTTCTCGAATTTGTCCTCGAGTTCTATCTCTTTAGCCACGGTTGCACCATCATGTACAACCTGTGGTGACCCCCAGCTTTTTTCTAGAGCTACATTCCTGCCTTTTGGTCCCAGAGTCGTGACAACCGCATTTGCCAGTTTATCCACTCCGGCCTTAAGTTTCATTCTTGCATCTTCTTTATAGATAATATTTTTTGCTGGCATATTTTCTCCTTATTCCACAACGGCAATTACATCCTCTTCTTTTACGAGAAGATGCTCTTTGCCATCAATTTTAATCTCTGTACCTCCCCACTTTTTATACATAACAATACTTCCCACCGTAACCTCAATAGGCACTACTTTTCCGTGTTCATCCTTCCTACCAGGCCCAACCGCCAGAACTTTACCCTCTTGGGGTTTCTCCTTGGCCGTGTCGGGTATAACTATCCCTGACGGCAATGTGGTCTCTTTTTCTAAGGGCTCAATCAATATATGATCGGCCAAAGGTCTAATCTTAGTCATGTTTACTCCTTGATTTAAAAACTAAGTACTTGCAAGCTAGACGGGTAATTTATAGCACTCCTACCTTCAGAGTGTCAAGCGTTGCTGAACTTCAGATACAGTCTCATTTTGCCATCCCCGATCTTTTCCTGCTTAAATATGCTTATCTGGGGTATTTCTGAGGTATTTTGGACATGGGGTCCCCCGCAAAACTCTTTGTTAAAAGCTGTCTCCAGGCTGTTACCTATATAGTAAACTTTTACGTTGTCTCCATATTTCTCATCAAAAAGATGTGTTGCGTTTATCTCTTCGGCTTCCGCCTTAGGCATGATCACGTACCCCACGGGTATCTTTTGTTCAATCTTTGTGTTAACAAGGGCCCCCACCTTTCTGAGCTGATCCTCTGTCAGTTTCTCGTTATGGGAAAAGTCAAACCTTAGTCTCTCCCCTGTGATATTGCTCCCTTGCTGTTGAACGTGCTCTCCCAAGGTTTCTCTAAGAGCCCAATGTAAAAGATGTGTAGTAGTGTGATATTTAACGGTAGTCTCACTTTGATCTGCAAGTCCTCCCGTGAACTTTCTCTCGGCCCCTTGCCTGGAGATGTCCTGATGATCTTTAACTTCCTTTATGAACTCAGCTCTCACCCTCTCTTGTTCTTCGACACTTAAGTTAAACTCATCCAGGGTCATCTCTATTGGGAATCCGTAGCTTTCATAGATATAGAACGCAACTCCCCCAGTCAACTTTTCTTGATGAGCTTTTATCTTGTACAGCTCTTTTATTCCCAGATCCAGTGTCTTTTTGAACTTTTCTTCCTCCGCAAGAATGACATCTTTGATGGTAGCTCTATTGGCATGTAGGTGTGGGTATTCCTCTTGGAACTTGTCAACAAAAACATTTGCAAGGTCTGTAATGAAATCTTTTTCTATTCCTAGTTCTTTTGAGTACCTCATAACTCGCCTTATGAGTCTTCGTAGAACATACCCTTGATCTTTATTGCTTGGTGTTACCCCGTCGGAGATGATGAAGCAAACAGCGCGTACATGATCCAAGATTATTCTCGAAGCTTTTATCCCTGTACTTTTATTAATCCCAGATTTGATCAAAGAGCTAAGGAACTTTGCACCCTCTTCGAAGAGGTCTGTGTCATAGACAGAACGATCCATTGAAACCGAACCGTCCTCCTCTTTAAACTCCGACACAAGAGTAATTCGTTCCAATCCTCCTCCGAAGTCTACGTTTCTTTGCTTTAAGGGCGAGAAAGTGCCATCAGCCTCTTTGTAATATTCCATAAAGACATCATTACCAAGTTCAATGAACATTGTTGAATCATCCCAAGGGACGTATTCTTCAAAATCTGGTTTACCCTTGCCCCTCCAATAAAAAACTTCGCAGTCTGGACCACAAGGGCCAGTTTGACCAACGGGACCCCACCAATTGTGTTTTCTAGGTAAAGGAAATATTCTCACATCAGGATCCATAAAGGTATTTTTATCCCAAACAGTTGCCTTGACGCCGGAATCCGCAAATGCTGCCTTCCAGGTCTCCGCTGATCTTTCGTCATACGGGACACTTTCATCTCCCTCAAAAACTGTTACATACAGCCTGCTTGGGTCAAATCCCATGCAGTCGCTAGAAAATAGGAATTCATGGAGGATTGTTACTGCTTCTTCCTTAAAGTAATCGCCCAACGACCAATTGCCTAGCATCTCAAAGAAGGTGCAATGGGTGGTATCTCCCACTGATTCAATATCATTTGTGCGGAAGCTCCTCTGAACATTGACCAGTCTTTTGCCTTGAGCATGAGGCTCACCCAGTAGATACACGGTGAGTGGATGCATCCCCGCCGTAGTGAACAAAATACTAGGATCATTTTCTGGAACAAGCGAGGCGTTGGTAATTTCCCTATGCCCATACTTGTTTACGAGTAGTTCTTTATATTTCTTTTTTATTTCATTGGACCTCATATGTTTTGGAGGCCTGGGCGGGAATTGAACCCGCGTATAAGGGTTTTGCAGACCCTTGCCTTACCGCTTGGCTACCAGGCCTAATTGTTGCCATTTTACCACTCTCATGGTAACTTATGCTTGTACATTTCACCTGCCTCTAAAGATATGAATTCTATCGGAAAAAACAACTTTCCATATGTCCCAGTCCTTGCATTGACGGTGATAGTTCTTTTTGCAGTTGGAGGATTCATTTTCAGAGATAGGATAGTTCCTTCATTTCTGCTTGGCGAGGCCGGATTGAGTATACAATCCCTCTATGGCTCAGCTGAGGCAAAGATGGATGGTAAGTCTTTGGGTACAACCCCTGTGACAATAGAAGATACTCCAGCAAAGAAGCATATGCTCAGTCTTTCGAACGACAAGAATACGTATGAGGTATCCCTGAATTTTGTTCCCAGAACTATAGTAGCTATAGGGAGGGACCTTGGGATATCAGACCTGTTCTCTTCTGGCCAGAACTTTTGGATGGAAAAGAACGCTTCGGACTCAGTTCTAAGTGTCATTTCCGAACCCGCGAATGCTACGGTATTTATAGACAACTCTGAAGTGGGAAAAACGCCTTATTCTGACTCCGCTCTAAGTGAAGGTGACTACGACCTTAGGATAAGCTACCAGGGTTATGAAGTTCAGAACACAAGAATAAAGATTGCCAAGAATTATAAACTTAACGTGGCATTTGATCTGTTCCCTCTCCCTGTTCCCCCAGAAGTTAAGGAATTTGAGGGATCTAAGGGCTTATACAACGTAATTTCCGATAATGTGGCGGTTACATCAAACACACAAGATTGGGTGACCGCGATCCTTTATTGGAATGAGACCAGGGGAGTAAACCTCTCAGGAATGGGATTCAACAAGGAGAAAGTCTTCGATTATTTCATAGATTACGACGGCAATATATTCAACAAAGAAGGTACAAAGATGGGTGATGACCTAACCAGTTTGGGAGAAGTAGAAAAAGGCGCCTATCTTGCTAGAATATCTGATCCTGAGGGGTTGACTGATAAAGCAAGGGAAGCCTATCAGAAAGTGTCGGGGTCTGTGGTTTCAGCGGGCAAGACAGTCACAATACTAGAAACCGGAATGGGGTGGCTTAGAGTTAGAAGTACTCCAAGTCTTGATGGGGAAGAGATATCAAAAGCTACTGTTGGTGAGACCTACAACGTACTCGAGGAAGGTACCGGTTGGGTGAAAATAAAGATAGATGACAGTACAGAAGGTTGGGTCTCTTCCGACTACGTAGAACTATCTGAATGATTCGTGCCAGGTGATTATGTCTGGCCTTAGATTTTCCACCATTTCTCTTGTTTTCTCATAACTTTCCAGATCGATCCTTTTTTCATATCTTGCTATGTCTACCAAAGTTCCTGCGTCTGTGGGGTACTCGTTCTTTAATGTAGCGAAATAATTCACAGCGATAGGAAGGTATTTGGAGTCTGTGTTATCACTTCCTTCCGGAAGTTTGATGTCCCTTACGGCTAGAAAGAAATATAAAGGTATTACATCCCTCTTAGTTGCTAGATTTCCTGGGTTCAAAGCGTAGGCCTTCTCAATGTTTTCTAAAGCCAAAGCTTTTGCTTCAGGGGATTCCGCACTTTTGGCAGTGTAGATCCTAGCGGCCTGTTTTGGGTAATTTGGTTCGTTGGGGTTCTTTTTTACTGCCTTGGTTATATAACTAAGGGAAAGGTCCAATTTGTTCTCTTTGAATTTAGTCATAGACATCACCAGATCCACGTCTGCCGAGTAGTAGGTTAGAGCTTTATACATGATGAGAAAAGTGAGGGGTATAAATATTAATCCTGTGATTTTAGGAAGTCTCACCTCTTTTGTTTTATCCTCCTTGGAGGAATAAGCCAGCCATATCCAAAATAGCACTGCAGTAGGTACTACTGGCCACCCAAAGAGATTAGTTACTGCGTAACCCGCAATTCCAGGCAAGAAAGGGTTTTTCCTGCTCTGCCAAAGTGTCACCACACAAAGTATTAGACCGATTATTCCCACCTCGCTCCATAATTCCAAATAATAATTATGAGGTTTGTTGATAATAAAATCCCATTCTGAAGAGTAGTTTAGATCCTTTGGTCTGAATTTCTGGAACTCATAAGGAAATGTTTGTGGTCCTGAACCGATTAGGAATATCTTGGGTCTTGACTTGATAAGGTCCAAAGTGCCCCGCCAGGCAGAGAACCTTATAAACCCAGGATCCGATAGGGCATGTTCATCAGACGCACTCGCTTGTCTTATGAGAGTGAGTTGACCACTGATATCTATCCAAAGATCTGATAGTTTTTCTTTGAAGATGCCCGGGCTGGTCAGAGCAATAAAAAGTGTTATCAGGGAAATCACAGCCAGGCTTTTTTTTGGAAAAGGTTTGATACGTAGGAATGTTGCAATGATTGCTACCAAGAAACCTAAGATGCCTGATAGGGAGTAGGTGAACCACAGGCTGGAAAAGGCCAGAGCGTAGAGTACTATCATCTTTCTGTCGCCTTCTATGTATCTTTCGATCATGATAGGAATCAGCATGACCATGTACGCAGCCAGCCAGTTGGGTTGGCCTAATGTGGCATAAGCCCTTTCTGTACCGCTGAAGTGTTGGAAGATGGAGTAAAGAGTTATGGGTATTGCAGAAAGTAGAGGTATCTCTATAGCCAGTTTCTTGTAGCTCTCCTTTTTGTTCAGCACTACGATGTAGATTCCGAATAGGATCAGTGTTGATATCAAACCCCCATTGAACCTGGAGTAGTATCCCCAAAGCGAGGTATAACGATGGGAGGATAATATTGTAGCTACACCACTTATTAGTACGAATAGAACTACATATGTATTGGGTATTGTCAGAGTAGTTTTTCTTCCAATTCTGCCAAGGATGAAAAGAAGGATCATCAGACCACCTACCACGTATAAAGCCGTGGTTTTAGGGAATTCATATAGTTCTTTGGTTCCGCCGCCAAAGAAGATCGGGATGAACAACAGGATATAGAACAAGTATCTGCTGATCTTTCCAATGTCATTCATTGACGTTTTGTTTGGCATACTGCTATTATCATAACAGCCTGCCATGTTTTCTAAAATTCTAGTAAAACTTATAGATCAGTCTGTCATACCAGCGATCCTTCTTTTAACTGCTCGTATAGTGTCAGTTGTTCTGATCAGCAGGAATCTTGGTATACAGTATAGCCTTGGAGCTTCGGGTTTTGAGTTCGCCTCACAATCGGATTATGTCTTGGTAAATTCATACTCTACCTTATTGATGGTTGTGGTCTTGGCACTAGGTTTGTTCTACATAATCCTAAAGTCCTTGGTGTTCCATGAATCGCATATATCGCCAAGACTTACTGCCAAGCTCTTCTCTCTTCGTTTACCTGCCTTCATCCAAAACTCATTTGAATTATTCTCACAAGGAGTGGTGTGGCTCTCGTATTTGTTCCTTCTGATGCTAGTCTCTGGTGTCATGTCCCTTTTTGACCTGATGTTCTCCTGGGTGTTCTACGTTTCCCTGGTCTTATCAGTTGTGGCCACTTCTATCATAGTGCTGGATGTTGAAAAGGAGGTTAGGTTGTCAGATGAGGCAAAGGAAGGTTCTGAGGGAGATATTTCGTTAAACTACGGAGACGATTATGAATGAAAAGATAAGTAGCTTTCTTGTCAATTCTGTTCTGACGGTATTGCTTATTGGTATATTGATCCTGCCGGCTGCTTCAGCTGGATTGTTGGGAGTAGGTAAAGGGGAACAGGTACTTTCAGCCCAAAGCGCGCAGGAAGATCCACTAGTTGAACAGACACCACCTGCCGTCAATATCAAACCTTCCAGATAACTTATTTACGAGGGTAAGACGTATATTATCAAGCTAACGGCCATTCCCCAAAGTAGTACCGCGGTCAATAGTGGTTTGTCTGAGAGAAGGACTCTTTCTGGGGATTCCGCGTCCTCCTTTTCGTATATAACGTAAAGATAGCGAGCTACACCATAGATTACTATGGGGATGGTTAGCATCATCCACTTTGGGTTTCTAAGAATAGAAGGAAGTACCTCTTTAATGCTTTCAGATACGACCCTGGGGGACACTTGAAAGGTGAATAGGGAGTAGGTGAGTATACAGAAGGCTGATGACATTGAGATCATGCTGTCCAATAAAGTATCGGGGTAATGCCTCAAAGTTTCTCTTGTTTCAGTCTCACTAGACTCCCCCAAATGTTTTTTCAATATGGTTTTTTCTGACCTTCTTTTTCCAAAAGCCATCAGAAGAGAAAGTCCCACAGTAGTAAGTACCAGCCATGAAGACAATGAGGTGTTAGAGGCGAAACCCCCAGCAAATACTCTAAGTACGAAACCGGATGCCACAAAAAGTGAGTCCAAGATGATAATGTTTCTGAAATGGACGGAGTAACTGAACTGCAGAACTATGTATGCAACCACTGCAAATCCAAAGAAAGTGCCAACGGTTGAGAATGAAAGTATCAGTGACCCAATTATCAAGCCGAGAGCCACCACCCAGGCCAATTTCTTGGAAAGCTTTCCAGATGCGATTGGTCTATTCTTCTTGATGGGATGGGTTCTGTCCTTAGGGGCGTCTATTATGTCGTTTACGAAGTAAGCCCCCGAAGAGACCATACAGAATGCTACGAATGCCAGTGCAGTAGGAAACAATATATCTTTATCAAGTATCTGACCAGCAAATACGGCGGCGGCAAACACACTAAAATTTTTCAGCCACTGCCTGGGTCTAGCTGTTCTTATGATCTGATATATAGCGTTGAACACTAACTAGATAATATTGGGTTTATGGTCCACATGCAAATCATCTAAGAACGTATCCGGATGAGTAGACTGATTCTATCTTTATGTCTGCGGGAAGTTTTTTTCTCAATCTGCTGATATACACATCAAGTATATTGGATTGGATCTCCTCATACTTCTGCCAGGTTGATGCAATAATCCTGGCTCTGCTTACAGTTCTATTGCTGCTTTTTACCAGCAGCAATATTATGTCGAATTCTTTGTTTGAAAGATGCAGAATGGTCTCACCAATCCTGCACACCCTACTTTTTACATCTAGTGTCAGGTTTTTATATGAGTAGCAAGTACCCGTAATTGGGGGACTGACGTTTCTTCTCATAACTGCGCGGATCCTGGCCAGAAGCTCGGGTGCTCTGAACGGCTTTGTGATGTAGTCGTCAGCCCCAGCGTCAAGGGAGCTGACTTTATAGGGGATCTTGGTCTCTCCGGTCATGAATATTACTGGAAGTTGTGGGGTTGTACCTTTGATCATCCTGCAAACTTCCCTGCCATCCATATCAGGTAGGTACAGATCTATTATGCAAAGATCGTGGGTACCAGATGTAGCCATCAAGCACCCATCCTCGCCTGAGAATGCTATATCCACGCTAAATTGTGTGTTTAGAGCGTCCTTGAGTGTCTGAGCAAATATGATGTCGTCTTCTATGACTAATATCCTCATCTGTGCTGAATTGAATTATAGCTTTTGGGGGTATATATTTGTACCTACGTTATGTTGCTTACTCCACACACTTTTGTAGGAATAGCCATTGGGGCCTCGGTTAATGACCCTGTGCTGGCTCCCATTCTTTCTTTTGGGATGCACTTTTTGGGTGATCTTGTACCTCACTGGGATTTTTTCTCCAATACCGATAAGGAACAGAGGAGAAAAGGTTGGAGGCCAATAGCGGTGATGCTTGATCTAGCCTTTGGTGTTGCTGTAGGAGTGGCCTCGGTACTGTATGCTTTGTGGGTTTTAAAAATGCCAAGCATGGCATTGACCATCCTCATCTGTTGTTTGACCTCTGTACTGCCTGATATCTTGGAAGCCCCTTATATTTACTCTAGTAAGGATCCGTTTCCTTTTATTACAGGTGTTCAGAGAAAGATGCAATTCCAGGCAAAACTGCCTTGGGGAGTGCTCACTCAGCTTCTGGTGATTGGGGTTTCCTTATTAGTGATCTCAAATTCAATGCTACGATAAAAAACGCTGCCAAGCCCATGAAGGTGAGAGCAGTTTGTACTGACTGCTTTTCGGCTGATATAAGTCCAAAGACCCCACATATCATAGTGGCTCCCCAATAGAAAATGGCTACCTTTTGTGGTTTCCAACCTCTGTCTAGGAGCAGATGATGCAGGTGGCCCCTGTCTCCCTTCAATGGATTTTTCTTCTGGATGATCCTTCT
>JBAZBO010000005.1:0-25351 GCA_041671425.1 Patescibacteria group bacterium
CCTTGAAAGGGCGTTGGTCAAAAACAGCTTCTCCTTTGCCCTTGTTACTGCAACATAACAAAGCCTTCTTTCCTCCTCCAGTTCAGAGATATCCATCATAGACTGGGAGTGGGGAAACAGACCTTCCTCCATACCTATCACAAAGACCACGGGAAACTCCAGGCCCTTGGCCGCATGAATGGTCATTAGAGTAATGGCATTGGTCTCATAATTTCTTGGCCTATCTACAGATTCAATGAGCGCTACATTCTCAAGGAAAGTGTCTAGTTCTACAAATTGGGATGCCACTGACCTTAACTCTTTTATGTTCTCTACCCTGTACTGACTTTCCTCGCTACCATCATCGAGCCACTCTATATACTTAGTGTCAAACAGCACTTCGTCCATAAGCTCCACCGTAGATAGATGCGTGCTCTTTTCTACCCATGAAGATACGGGAAGCTTAGAGACCTCTTCGATCATCTTCAAATCCCAACCAGCCGCCTTAAGTTCCTCAGTCTTTTTCTGCCCAATGCCCCTGGGGGGAGTGTTGATGATCCTTTCCCAGGAAACAGTGTCTTTAGGGTTGTAGATAACCCTTAGATAAGCCACCACATCCTTGATCTCTTTTCTAGAATAAAACCTCAAGCCCCCAATGATCTTGTAAGGGATATTGTTTTTGATCAGAAGTTCTTCCATGTTTCTAGACTGGGCATTGGTCCTGTATAAGACAGCAATATCTTGGTAGTCTTTACCACCCGAGATACTTTCAAGTATCTTTTCCACTACGAATGAAGCCTCATCCTTTTCATTTCTCCCGGTATAGGAAACTATCTTTTCACCAGTACCATTGTTGGTCCATAGATCCAAAGGTATGTGAGTGGAGTTGTTTTTGATAATATTTTTAGCTGCATCCAATATGTTTTGTGTGGAACGGTAATTCTGCTCCAGATTATAGATCACTGCGTCCTCATAATCTTTTTGGAAATTAAGAATGTTCCTATAATCAGCCCCTCTGAAGGAGTAGATGGCCTGGGACATGTCACCCACAACATAAAGATTCCTGTGAGCAGACGAAAGAAGTTTGGTAATGACGTACTGAGCCTTATTGGTGTCCTGATACTCGTCCACAAGGATCTGCATAAAGTAATTCTGATACTTGTCCAGAACAGCATCATGAGATTGGAATAGATTCACTGTTTCAACTAGAAGGTCATCAAAATCCAGGGCGTCATTCTTCCTTAACCTCTTTTGATATTCAGGATATATCTTTGCCACAGTCCTTTGGAAATATCCATTGGCATATCCCGCATACTCCTGCGGCCCGATAAGCTCAGATTTGGCACCAGAGATAGTGGAAAGAACGGCATTGGGATTAGTCTTTTTTTTATCTATGCCAAAGTCGTTCAGGATCTGCCTAATAAGGGATACCTGATCGTCGGTATCATAAATAACAAAGGAAAGGGGAATGCCTATGTGATAACCATCCTTCCTTAGGATACGCGAACATACAGAATGAAAGGTGCCCCCCCAGGAAAGTTTCCCTCCAAATGAGTCCGTCAGATTACCAATTCTGGTCTTGATCTCATCAGCAGCTTTGTTGGTGAAAGTCACACACAGGATATTGCTCTCTGATACAGCTTGAGATTCTATAAGGTAGGCTATCCTGTGGGTAAGAACTCGGGTTTTTCCACTCCCCGGACCAGCAACCACCAAAGCCGGACCATTTAGGTGCTTGACTGCCTCTATCTGCTGGGGATTAAGATTTTTGAAAAGATCCTCTGCCACTTTGGTATGATATCACGCCTTATGACTTAGAAAGTGACCATGGTTTGAGTGGCCTCATCAAAGCACTCCGGGACCATATCTACTGGGAAATCATATGGCTCCACCAAGGTACAGAGCACGACGCCATTGCCATCGGCCACTATCTTCCAGAAACCATCCTTCTTAGCAGCCAGGAACCAACCCCCACCCACTGTCTCAGGACCAAACCTAACACCACCCGCAGCATGATTTCCATCCAATTTACTCACATCTATAGTCACCTCAGTTGCAGTTTTGTTGTATTTCTGCATAAAGGCTGCTCTCAAAGCCTCAGCCACATCCTCCTTTGATTCAAGTACTACGGACGGGGAAGTCTCTTCAACCTCAAGCATCTCCTCCTCCGCAGTCTTCTGAGTCTCTTTCTCCTTCCCTTTGCTCACTGCACCCTTAATCTCTTCGACCACTTCAGATAGGCTTTTGTCAGAATACCAATACTTTGAAAGTACAAATCCAGAGGCGAAAACTATCAGGACTATTATGAAGAATGTGAATATTTTCATAAACCAATTATATACCTCACAAAAGGTTATGAGTTATATTTATTCCCAAACTGCTGAAACCCCAGTCCAGCATCAGAATCATATCTCCCTTTCTATCTATACTGTTGAGAACCACTCCCACAAGTTCTTTACCATCATTTTTTGCGTAGGTCACAAGACAAAGCCCAGCGGCCTCGGTGAAACCAGTTTTCACTCCAGCTACTCCAGGATATGTTGTCAGCAGATTGGTCTGATTTTGCAGATATATATACTTATGTTCATCTCCAAACACCTCCATTTCAAAGGTGGACACGATCCTTCTAAATTCTGGATCCTTAAGCGCATACTTTGTTAGCTTCACTAGATCAAAGGCGGTACTATAAGTACTGTCATCCAAACCACTGGGGTCAGCAAAATAAGTGTCCTTCAACCCCAGTTCCTTAGCCTTGATATTCATCCACCCCACAAAAGTCTCCTCATCCCCAGCAACTCCTTCGGCTATAGCATAGGCAGCATCATTACCAGAGGTTAGTATCAAGCCATATAACAATTCTTCTAGAGTGTAGGTCTCACCTGGGGTCAGCCCCATGGCATTCTCTCCTACAACAGCTGCTTCATAGGAAACTTCTATTTCACGATCCAGAGGAGCGTGCTCCAATGCCACCACCGCCGTCATTATCTTTACCAGACTAGCAATCTTTCTTTGTTCATGGGGATTCTTCTCAAACAAAACCTCACCCGATCCAATATCCACAAGCAGACCAGCAGAGCCTATCACTTCGGGTTGAGAAGACAGTTCCATCTTGGTGATTGGCTTCCAGTTTGGTTCGAAATCGTAGTTATAGATAAGTGTTTCCCTATATTCCTTCAAATTGCCTGTTAGAGGCACACAACCAGAAATCAGGTCAATACTCTCCTTCTTTTTGGTCAAGAACAACACAGCAGGAATACTAATTAGTATAAGGATAACAAGCAATTTCCCCTTCATAACATGTTAGAATACCGTATATGACCGCAAAGAACAAAGCATTTATAACTACTGCTATAGACTACACAAATGCCCAAATACATGTTGGTCAAGCCTATGAGAAAATTCTTGCCGACTGCTTTGCGAGATTCCAAAGGCTCAAAAAAGGGAAGGAAAATGTGTTTTTCACAACGGGAACGGATGAACACGGAACTACAAATGAGAAGGCTGCAAAGAAGGAAGGCATTTCAACAAGTGAATTTGTGACTCAAATATCTTTAAAAGATAAAACTCAGATTGATTCATTGAACATCTCTTATGACAGGTTCATCAGAACAACCGACGAGGATCATATCAAGACAGCTTCAGAATTCTTCAAAAAGTCTTTTGATAACGGGGACATATACAAAGCATCATATGAAGGTTACTACTGCGAGGGCTGTGAAGCGTACAAAACGCTCACTGAGCTTAATGAGAACGGACAATGTCCACTGCACACTACCCGAGAGATCCAAAAACTTGAGGAGGAGAATTATTTCTTCAAATGGTCTAAGTACACAGATTTTCTTAGAGAACTCGTGAGCTCTAAAACTTTTGTGGTACCCGAGGGAAAAAGGAAAGAGATGCTCAGCTTCATAGAATCTGGAATAAACGATATTCCCGTAACGAGACCCAAGTTCAAACTGGATTGGGGTATCACATCCCCCATCGATGATAACCAAGTGATCTATGTCTGGTTTGATGCTCTGATCAACTATATAACTTCAGGATTCCCCCTTGGATTCTGGGATGAGGATACTGAGATCGTGCATTTTGTGGGTAAGGACATAGCCAGGTGGCATGTGCTTCTATGGCCAGCCATGCTCAAAAGTGCCGGTTATAGAGTTCCTGATAGCGTATGTGTTCACGGATTTTTAAATCTTAACGGCGAGAAGATCAGTAAATCAAAGGGTAATGTCATCTATCCTACAGAAATTGTGGAGAAATTCGGGACAGATGCAGTCAGATACTATTTTCTAAGATACGGACCGATCGTAGAGGACTCAGATATTTCTGAAACACACCTTAAGGATATTTATAATGGGGAACTAGCTAATGGGTTGGGAAATACTGTGGCCAGGGTAGCCAAACTCGCCGAGAATTCCGGATTCGAATTTGAAAAGGTTGATACAGTTTTCAGTCAAGTGATAAAAGATTTCAGGACGGACCAAGCTCTTTCAGGGATATGGGCAAGACTCACAGAGCTTGATAAACATATAAACGAGAATGCACCGTGGGCATTAGAAGATAGGGTTAAGCTCAAAGAGGTCCTAACCTATGAGGTTAACGAAATAAGAAAGATAGCTCCAAACTTGGAGCCTTTCATTCCCGAAACTGCAGAGAAGATAAGAAGCCAGTTCGGGCAAGAGAAGATAAAGTCAGAAAAACCTCTATTTCCACGAATAAACTGATAAAATCAAAGTATGTTACTGGTTAGAAACAGAAAAGCTTTGTACAACAATGTCCTTTTGGAAAAACTAGTGGCTGGGATAGTACTAAAGGGATATGAGGTGAAGGCTATAAGAGAAGGCAAGGCTTCGTTCGAAGGATCATATATAACCATGAGAGAAAATAAGGCTTTTGTGGTAAACATGCACATCAGCAGATACTCAAAACAAAGCCAAGATGTATCTGATGAAGAGGCCACCAGGCAAAGACAGCTCTTACTCACTAAAGATGAGCTGAATAAACTGGAAAGGGAATTGAGACAGAAAGGCAAAACAGCTGTTCCCTTGGCTTTGATATTGGAGCATAACCTGATAAAATTGGAGCTCGCCATAGTAAAAGGGCGCAAAGAGTTCGAAAAGAAGCACCTTGAAAAAGAAAGACAGATACAAAAGGACCTAAAAAGTAATATCTGGGGATGACCGGATTTGATTGTTAGATCGCGAATATCAAAGCAAGTCGAGATGCAAACTCTCGTTAATCATTGCAAAAAAAATAAATGCCGATTCTAAAATCGCAGCTCCAGCATACGCTGGTGTAATGGCCTAACCTTAGGGTTCAGACCAGATTCTGGGCTTTCCTCCTAGGGGAAGTCTAAGAGTCTAATAAAACTAGGATGCGGGTAGTCGCTGATGATCCGAGCGATAGTCCAAGCGCGTAAGCGTAAAAAAAGGATCTGCAGAGGAAAAACCTGGGATTGCCGAATCCCGGCCTTTTAAGAAAACATCGGATAAGCTTGTACACTAGGGTATTTGGCCTTTCAAGACGAGGGTTCGACTCCCTCCATCTCCACCATAAACCTAAGGGTTTCCTTCTAGATCTGTGCAAATACCAACCTCTATCTTCCAATCTTGTGTGATAATATACGAGTTGTAGTTATGGAGGGTTGGCAGAGTGGCCTAATGCAACGGTTTGCTAAACCGTGCCCGCTTATGTGGGCCCACAGGTTCGAATCCTGTACCCTCCGCCAGTAAACTTTTAATGAAATTAACTATAATAATCCTTTTTGTAATCCTCACAGTTCTGGTACTAGTATTCCTCCGTAAAGGTAACTATGAGGAAAGAGACTTTGAGATACAGGGTAGAAAATTAACAGTAGAGATAGCAGATAGCCAAAAGAAGCGCACCATAGGACTGATGGGCAGGGGGCACCTTGATGAAAACAAGGGAATGCTTTTTATTTTCCAAAATGAGGCAAAACACGGTTTCTGGATGGCAAATACAAAAATCCCATTGGACATCATTTGGATGGATAAAGACTATAACGTGGTACACGTAGAACAAAACGTGCAGCCATGTACAAGCAAGATCCTGGTAAACTGCCCAACCTATTCGCCCGGATCCCCTGCAAAGTACGTCCTGGAAGTCAACGCAGGCTGGTGGAATAAGTAGATATCTCGACAAAGGCCCACCTATTTACTACAATGAAATCATGATCAAAGTCACTGACGTTACCAACTTCCTAGGAGTCACCAATACAAAAGAGCTGGAACCAGAACTTCCGGTTAAACCAGGTTTTGATCTTGAAAAGGAGGGAGAGAGGAAAATACTCCATAAATGGACAGCACCTGGCAGAGCAAACAAAAGGAATATTTCCCCAAAATCACTTAGATCGTTAATGATCATTTTCTCTGTAGTGGCATTGCTCTTGGTTATTATGCAAGAGTTTTTCCTAATCCTGGCAATCGCCAGCCTTATATTTATTAGTTACATACTTTCGGCCACACCTCCGGAGAATATTAACTTTGAGATAAGCAATCACGGCGTGGACTATAACGGCCAGTTCTATTCCTGGGGGGACTTAAAGCAGTTCTACTTCAGCAAGGATGGTAATACCGAGACTTTGAATGTGGATGTAAAAAGTGGCCTCCCCGGAAGATTGTTTCTTACCATAAAAGATGGGGATAAGGAAAAACTGCAGGAGATCTTTTCTAGGTACTTACCTTTTCTAGAAGAAGCCCCGAGAAGTGTTCTTGATAAAGCCTATGACTCAGTCGTTGGCAAATTCGACCTCGAGAAATAAGATATTCCCTTTTTTAGTATAATATCAGGGTTTATGTGCCCGTAGCTCAGTGGATAGAGCGCAACGTTGCGGACGTTGAGGTCGGGGGTTCAAGTCCCTTCGGGCACGCCACTGATTAACGAGTGAAACGAGTTTAGCAGTGGCGGTTGCACGAAGTGTGCACGCCAAAGGTTGTACATGGGCCTGTAGCTCAATTGGCTAGAGCGCTGCATTCGCATTGCAGAGGTAGGGGGTTCGACTCCCCCCAGGTCCACCATATAGAACCACTAAATCCGGAATTTAAGCACAACTATATTCCAGAAAACAAGGAGTCGAAAGGCGCAGGCACGACGGTGCCGAACCGGGGTCGACGGACGCATCAGCAGATGCGAACCGGTGACCGACTCCCCCCAGGTCCACCATATAGAAGCTGTAATCAAGCACTGACTAGCATCCTTGTAAAAAGAAAGTAAATCACATAGTCTTATTGGTACTAATATGTCAATGACATTTGGAACACCAGAATCTGGTATACATTCAATAGCCCCATTCATAGAAGTAGCCGGGAGTAACCCATCACTAAGAGAAGAGGTTTATAAGGTCCCTACCGAAGACCTGGTCAGAGTTATCAACGGAAGCGACTATAAGCTAATACGTGAATGTGGTGTAACAGAAGAGGGCGTTATAGAGGCGTTGATAAAAGAAAAGACCTATATTGTTGTTCGCTTTGAGCGCGAATTACAACCTCCTAAGACAGTTGAGGAGGCATTGGAACAGTACAAGGCCTGGCAAATAGAGAAAAACATCGATCTACAAGCACTGTGGAAAAAACACATAGTAAGCCCCGCTAAAGTAAGGGTAGATGATGTGCTAGGGCACGGGCAAGAAATCCTTCCAGGATTATTAGCATATGGAGAGTGGCTCAGGGCCAAAAATCCAAGTCTGTATACAGAGGCGATGAGTAGTATTATGAAGATGGGTGAAGCTTTGGCACTCATGGGTCTCGGGGTTAGAGATGAAATTAAGCAAAAAGGTGACTCCAGAGAAGCTCAGTCCAGGGGAGCTAGATTCATGAGTATGTTAACTGCCGAAATGATGGAAACCAACAGTTCTGGTAAATATATAAGCAATCCAGAGCACTTTTGGCAGACTATCAAAGAGGTTACTCCAATAGCCATCCCCGAGTATGAAAATGCACTAGAGGCGCAGCAGGTTGGATCATTGGCTGAAGTCATTACAGCAAGAACACTTGCGGAATCTGAGACCATAAAGAAGGCGGGACTGGAGGTATTCGTCTCAGGTGCAACCGACGATCAATATCATGGATACGACCTGTTCATAGGTAAAAGGACTGGAAATAAAAATGAGGTAGATATTAAACTGTTCATTGATGTAAAAGCTTCAAACGCCTTCATTCAAGCGGTGGGATTTAGGTCAAGAAACAAGCTATACAGGGTTTCTTCACCGATTGAAGGGGCCAGTTTGAGGGACCTTAAGGAGTTTTACAACACGCCTCTCAATTTGGTAGAATACGCCGAGCGCGAAAAGATCCCCGGCTTATCTGTAAGACCACCCAAGGGAATTTTCGGGGCTCTTGGTGAAAACCCTAACGTCGACCAGGAGGACTTGGAATATTTCAAGGCAGATCTGGAAAGCATGGTTATGTACATGGTAAGAAAAGGAGAAGAGGAACCATGAGAAGAACTATCGTAGATCCCCGCTCTCGCACTCGCGTTCAGAGCATCTTCAGGGAAATAATGACCCTGCTCTTTAACACTAAGGATGACGAGGAAGAGGCAGAAGACGGGAAAGATCCGGAAGGGGAAAACCGCAGCGCACACGATGATCCTAACAAGGGCTAGTGTGCGCTTTCTGCTTTAAAGCTCACCTAACTCTGACTTTTCAGTCATATTTTCATCACGCTCAACATAGTCCAAATACCTTTCGGTAGTGGAAATTCTTTTGTGTCCAACCACTTTGGATAAGAAACCCAAGCTAACACCCTGGGTCAAATGATGAGCCAGGAAAGTATGCCTTAGATCATTCACTTTGGCCTTTTCCACACCGGCTAACCTAAAGTACCTATCTATCGTGGATCTGATATTCCTAACCAACAGCGGGTTTCCAGTCTTAGTTATAAACACATATTCACTTGGCCTTTGTGAAATCCTTCCCTTTTCCAAGTAAGCTCTCAACGAAGAAATGACAGCATCATTAAGAGGCACTGTCCTGGTCTCTTTGGCATTCCTCTTGGGTATGTACAAGGTTTTAGAATCAAGAAGTAAGTGTTCTACTTTCATACCGGCAAGTTCGGAAATGGTTACACCGGTCTGAAGTAAAACCTCAACTATAGCGCTTGATCTTACATCATCTCTGGCAGCATCTCTCAATGCCCTATACTCCAATCTTGAAAGTATCCTGGGCGCTTTGACAGCCACTTTTGGGTGCTTCAGATCCTCAGACACAACTTTCTCAATGTGACCTTCCTCAAGCAAGTATTTAAAAAATGTCTTTGTGGAATTGGTCTTTCTGGAAATAGATTTATTTGTATAGCCTTCATCAGAAAGCTTCTTCATAAAACCCTCAAGGTGTTCAAGTCTGGCCTCATTCACTGTATTAACTCCACTCTTGGATAAATACTCCAAAAGCTGTTCTATATCCTTTCCATATGCAACAAGGGTAGAACTAGATCTACCAAGTGTCTGAAGTTTATCTATGAACTTTTTGTGCGCCACATCCAACTGAATCATAAGCTACCTTTCTATGTATAATGGCGGGCAGAACTTCCTATAGGATACCAGGGGGCTTGAATAAAGTCAACCCCTAATCTACAATCTAGTCATGCCTATTCCTGCCTATGTTAAATATATAGCGCTATCCATACTATTTATCATCGCCACGGTAAATTTCTCAAAAACCACTATAAGCATCATAGAAAGCAGCAAGAGGCTTGACGAAACAGAGGAGGAGGTCCTCTCCCTGGAGAGTGAGAGGGAAAACCTGGAAAAAGAGCTTGATTACAGGAAATCTGACGAGTTTATAGAGGAAAAGGCCAGAAACGACCTGAATCTTATAAAGCCAGGTGAAAGAGTATACGTAGTGTCAGAGGAGCTCACCAAGAAAGTAGAAGAGGCAAGAAAGCTTGTGGGTGAAATAGAAAAAAGCAATATTCAAAAGTGGGCGGATCTGTTCTTTTGACAAGCTTTTCAGGGTCTGATACTATAGCGTATGTTTCGACGCGGGGTAGAGGAATGGCACCTCGTCAGGCTCATAATCTGAAGGTCTCGGTTCGAATCCGAGCCCCGCAACCAAAACAGCATTTAAAAATCTCCTTTTTGTTTGTATAATCCCCAGGTACATAAGCTTTTTGTCAACGTAGCTCAGGGGCTAGAGCGGGCGTTTCATAAGCGCCAGGTCGATGGTTCGAGACCATCCGTTGACACCACGTAAAAATCTTGTCGAGCGTGAGTACTAACGAAGTGCGAGGCTAGAGTTTTACAGTGTCGCAGCCACTCACTAATGTATAATGTTCCCATGAGTAAAAAACGAATATTAACGGGCGATAATGCCACAGGAAAACTCCATCTTGGACACTATGTTGGATCACTTGAAAATAGAGTGAGACTTCAGTATGACTATGAAACTTTCATCATAATTGCCGACATGCATGCCTTCGCCTACCCAAAGTACGTTTCCCAACCTGATGTAATAGCAGATTCTATCCTACAAGTTGCCATAGCAAACCTAGCTGTAGGTCTTGATCCCGAGAAAGTGATCATCTTCCCAGAGTCCACGATTCCCGAGATATACGAGTTGGCAACGATATTTAGCATGCTCACTCCACACAACAGAGTTCTAAGAAACCCAACAGTCAAAGAAGAAATAAAGGTCAAGGAAATGGGCGACAACTACTCTTTAGGCTTCATCAACTTCCCCGTCCTGCAGGTGGCAGACATATTGTCAGTAAAGGCCAGCCTGGTTCCGGTAGGAGAAGATCAGCTTCCCCACATAGAAATGACAAAAGAAGTGGCGAGGAAATTCAATAGTTCCTACGGAGAAGTGTTCCCCGAACCAGAGGGGCTAGTGGGAAATGTAAAAAGACTTGTAGGTACAGATGGAAATGCCAAGATGAGCAAGAGCTTGGGGAATACCATTTATCTGGACGAAGACCCCAATTCACTTAAAGAAAAGGTTATGAAGATGTTCACAGATCCAACTCGAATACATGCCAATGATCCCGGAAAAGTAGAGGGAAATCCCGTTTTCATATATCACGATACATTCAATCCAAACAAAGAAGAGGTAGAAGATCTGAAAGAGAGGTATCAAAAAGGTACCGTGGGAGATATAGAAGTAAAAGAAAAACTGTATAAAAGCCTCGAGGATTTCATAGCACCCATAAGAGAAAAATACAGATTCTACGAGAATGATATTGATAAGGTAAAAGGAATCATCGATGCTGGAGCCAAAAAGACACGGGAGGAAGTAAAAGCCACATTGGAAGAGGTAAGGGAAAGGATGAAATTGCCAAGGTATTAAGCTATAATCCCCTACGCTATGTTAAGTAAACCAAAAGACGAGCACAAGAAGAAGCTAGGAAATTCTCCAAAAAAAGAGGACCTAAGACCACGAAGTCTTTTCAGCAATGTATTCTTCTACGTGTTTCTGCTATTGGCTTTGTATCTTCTCTTTGGTGCTGGATCATCAGGAGCTCTGAGTACGGAAAAAAGACCAATCAGTGAGCTGATAAACCTGATCAGAGAGGACAAGGTCCAGGACGTTAAGATCTCAGGTAACAGCATAAATGTAATGCTCAAAGATGGAACTAAGTTCGCAACTCAAAAAGAAGCCGATATAAGTTTTGACCAGATTTTAAAGAATAACGATCTGAATCCCACAAAGATTTCGGGTGAAATAGTGGTGGAACACAAGATGGCCTTTGACCAAATACTTTCCCTGGTACTTACTTTTGGATTGCCGCTTTTCGTAATATTTTTCATCTTCAAACAGATGAGAGGGGCCAATAATGACATAATGTCATTCGGCCGATCCAGGGCAAGGCTCTTCTCAAAGGATAAGTCAAAGATCACCTTTGCCGATGTGGCAGGTGCTGAAAATGCCAAGACTGAGATGATGGAGATAGTGGACTTTTTAAAAAATCCGGAAAAATACTCTAAACTTGGCGCAAGGATTCCAAAGGGTATATTGCTGATTGGACCATCGGGCGTGGGGAAAACTCTACTCGCCAAAGCGATAGCGGGAGAGGCCAATGTACCTTTCTTTAGTGTGGCAGGAAGCGAGTTCATGGAAATGCTCGTGGGCGTGGGAAGTGCTAGAGCTAGAGATCTTTTCTTGGTAGCAAAGGAGAATCAGCCCAGCCTGATCTTCATAGACGAAATAGATGCCATAGGAAGGCAAAGAGGAATGGGTATAGGTGGTGGACACGACGAGCGAGAACAAACCCTAAACCAGATCCTTATAGAGATGGACGGATTTGATCCCAGAACGGCTGTAATAGTCCTTGCCGCCACTAATAGGCCAGATATGCTGGATCCTGCTCTTGTAAGACCAGGCAGGTTTGATAGGACTATAACCATACCTCTTCCCGACCTGAAAGAAAGAGAAGAGATCATCAAGATACATATGAGGGGAAAGCCCTTCGAGGAAAACGTAGCAGTAGACAGGATTGCTAAAAAAACGGTCGGGTTCAGCGGAGCAGATATAGAGAACATGCTAAACGAAAGCGCGATATTGGCAGCCAGAGGAGGAAAGGACAAAATATCGGATGCTATCCTAGAAGAGGCAGCTTTGAAAGTGACTTTGGGGTCAGAAAGAAAAACTCTCCAAACCGAAGAGGAAAGAAAGATGACCGCATACCATGAAGCGGGGCATGCTTTGGTAGCAGCAAATCTTGCCGATATGGACCCGGTATATAGAATATCTATAGTGGCTAGAGGAGCTTCTTTAGGACACACCAGCCTTCCACCTGAAAGGGATAGATACAATGAGACCATGTCAAGGCTTAATTCCATCATCTCTACTATGCTCGCAGGAAGGGCAGCCGAAGAAATTGTATACAATGAACTGACGGTAGGAGCCTCGGATGATATAGAGAAGGCCACGGAGATAGCTAGAAAAATGGTAACTGAATACGGGATGAGCCCCCTGGGACCTGTTTCGTACGAAGGAAAAGAGGGAAGATTCTGGTTGGCTAAGCAAATGGGCGAGGGGCAACTTTATAGTGAGGATATGGCCGCAAAGATAGATGCAGAGGTAAAAAAGATAATCGACAAGGCGTATGAAAGATCTAGGGAAATAATCATCAAGAATAGACCCACTCTTGATAGAGTCACCCTGGCACTTTTGGAAAAAGAGACACTGGACCAAGACGAGTTTAAAGCTTTACTCCTACAGAACTAAAAAACTACAGAAACCAAAAACCCCGCCGATGGCGGGGTTTTGTGGTTAACCAAATTCAATCAATTACAATTAATTGAAATTCCTTGGCTCTTTTGGTCTAGCCTCGTTTACCACTAAAGCTCTACCTTCCATCTCCTGGCCGTTCATTGCCTCTGCGGCAGCTTGAGCCTCTTCTGGGGTACCCATCTCAACAAAACCAAAACCTTTGGATCTGCCGGATTGTCTATCCATTATTACAGAAGCGCTTTGAACAGTTCCGTGCTCGGCGAACATTTCACCAAGCTGGGAATCAGTAACGCTATAGGGAAGATTTCCTACATACAGTTTATTGCTATTCACAAAAAATCACCTCCTAAGAATCTGGACATTCTTGGAAGTGATCAAAACCTCAAAGAAGCCATAAATAATACAAGCAGGATAATAGCAAGAAAATCTGTAAATGTACATAGTAATTGGCTATTAAGAATAGGAAGAAAATGCTTGCATTGAAAAAAGGTAAAAGTTAGAATTCCTACCTCGTTCCCAAAAACGAGGTGTGATCCGACCCCGCATCCCTTTTGTTGATTTCTCAACTATGAGATGCGGGGTCTTCGTGTTTGAGAGAGCACGGATCACGGGGCCAGAATGTCGAAAACGAAAACGCAATTGTCCAAAGTAACGGAAAACCGAGAAGGATGGGATACCCACCCACTGACAACATATCGAGTGTCCTCAGCATCCAAGCTACCTGGCAACAGCGCCCGACGAGAAGCGTAGTTAACACGATAGTCTGATCCAAGACCAGATTTCAAGGCTACCATGCTCTGCTGCCCGCGGAGAAAATCCTCTTGGATCTCCCTCGGTATCGGAATGCGAAAATCAAGACCTCCGGGGTCTCCCACTACGGCCGTCACTTCAACTACGGATGTGAGGTCAATCACCCTCACCTCAGCTGTTGGCTGGATCTTTCTTGTTGGTTCCTTGGTCGGAACCAAAGTCGCCGTTTGAGCTGCCCGGGTAGGCGTAGCCATCAGAGTCTCTGTAGGCTCCAATGTACTCGTTGGCCTAGAGACCTGAATAGCCACATTCGGTCTCTGCACCTCAGGCGCCCCAGCACCCCCAACCTTCTGTCGGATAAGAACCGTCGTGCCCAGAACGCTGGCGGACACGATCACGAGCGATGCCACCATAACAAGAAGCTTGTGCGTGACGATCCAGTGATTCAGACTCAATTCAACGGGTCTGTGTACCTGTGCCATCTTACTCTCCCTCCTTATAGGGTCTGTTTTACTTAGAGTCTCCTCCGTAACTCTCTCAAGTTACCCGAATTGTACACAATACTGAAAGTATATGCAACCTATAGGCTTATAGCGCATGCATCCCCTTATAGATATAATGTTAACCATGCAGGAAATACTTATAGCTCTAGCCATTTCCCTAACAATACAAGTAGTCTTTTTCACCCTTGCTTACTTGGGAAAGACCGATAGGTATACAGATCTGTCTTATGGTTCTACTTTCATCATCATTTCTATATATTTGCTATTAAAAATAGCGGACACAAACATGAGACAGGTGTTAGTGGCAAGTGCAGTGATCCTGTGGGGCACTAGGTTATCAGGTTATCTTTTCATAAGGATATTCAAGATAAAGAAAGATATCAGATTCAACAACATTAGAAACGATTTTTATAAGTTTGCCAAGTTTTGGTTACTACAAGGTATAAGCGTCTGGCTTGTAATGCTTTCTACAATTCTAGCCTTTCAGACAAACAGCAATAATATCTCTATCCTAAATATCATGGGTCTTGTAATATGGTTATTGGGAATTCTTATAGAAACCGTCTCTGACTCTCAAAAGTTCAAGTTTATAAATAGAAACCCAGGAAAATGGGTGAATACTGGCCTATGGAAATACTCCAGGCATCCTAATTACTTTGGGGAGATGCTCTGCTGGTGGGGTCTCCTTATCGCAGTTTTCAATTCAGAAACAGATATTCAACTCATAGGACTAATTAGCCCGATATACATAACCGCTCTACTATTATTCGTAAGTGGGATACCCCCTCTGGAAAAAAAGATGGATGAAAAGTACAAAGGCAACAAAGACTACCAGAGATACAAAGACGAAACCAGTCTCTTGATACCACTTCCAACAAGGAAGGGCTAATTCAAAAGGGCAATGCTTAAGTTAAGGATAGAAGCAAAAGTTACCCACAGAAGGTACGGCAACAGAAGGTATGAAGATACCTTTGAGACTTTCCTAAACTCTATTATTGTAAGTACAATAAATCCCCACAACAATAATATCTCAGTAAGAGCCAGCACGGGGTTTTTCATTCCAAAGAAAAGTATTGACCAAAGGGTATTCAGAATAAGTTGAGTGCAAAAAAACACTAAGCCCTTCTCGCTTCTATTCTTCTGAGTAAGAAAGATATAAAGAGACACCCCCATCATGATAAATAGCATTGTCCAAACTGGGGCGAATAGCCAAGACGGAGGTGTAAAGAAAGGTTTATTCAATCCTGCGTACCAGACAGGAATAGCAGGTGTGGTGAACATAGAACCAAGGAACCCGGCGGACAGGCAAAGTAAAACGCAGGCTATAAGTTTAAAAAGGCTTTTCTTATTCATACATCAACACACAAAGGCAACCATCAAGAAACACTTGATGTGATACACGAGAACGTTCAAACAAAGGCACTATTTCCTGTAGGACTCGTAGTTTTGGGCTACTTTTGGATCCAAAGCTGTCAAAAACTCAAGCACCTTGGTTCTAATCTGGTTGTGGTCTACCACACCATCAATAGCTACACTCGGAACCCATCTTTCTACGTTATCTGCAAGGATAACAGCGTCTTGATAAGCGGCTCCCGCGTGGACAACCACATCAATTATCTTACCTTTGTTGAACTCCTGAAGCGATCCGTCCCTTTTCATTACCTTGAACAAAACGCACCACCTCCCTTTGTCATATATATTCTAACAGAAACTTTTATTGAGGTTGGAGGAGCTGCATTGTGACCAAAGTGGTACGCTCGGCAGCTCCAAGGATACAGTTAATGATTGCCGATCAAAGGCAAGAGTACTCGGTACCAATCGGAGTACGCCGTCAGTGTGAAGACATCTGCCGACCGTTGAACAGGAAGCTGTGGCCACTCAGGAGCAGTTGAGACAACAGTGGCCCGGGCCTTGATCTCGTACACCTGACCACTTGGGGCTGAGTCGTTCTTAAACAGCACTGTATGAGGGATACTGGACTCTTCCAGCCAGTTCACACTTACAGGCCATTCCTGTCCGGAAATACACTCAAACCCCTCAGGACAGGTGATCTCAACCGACACACTTGCATCGGTATAGAAGTGCCGTACGGTTGGGAACCGTGGAGGCAGCAGCACTTCAGCGATCGTGGGACCATAAGGACACACAGCCATGCCGGGACAGTTCTCGCTCCCAGGCAGCCAGTCTGCATGGTTGCTTATGGCCACCTGAGCCTGCACGTAGTACGAGGAGGGGAGAAAAGATAAGTCCTTCTCAAACTTGTAACAGTACTCTTCGCCAGGATTAAGCACCGGCTTCTCTGACAGGTCTAGCACCTCGTGACCAATGTCACCCCCCAGCGCAATCGAGAGATTCTCGGTGGACTCAGCCCCAGTGTTCACCACACAGACCTCAACCGTTAAAAGGTAGTGGTTAGTGGTCAACATAGTGCTGTGCTCCACCTCAAGGAAGAAACTGACTTCCTGCTCCTCACCTCGTCGGAGAATCAGAAAGTTGGGGGTGGCCGAAATATCCAGCAGCCACTCAATCAGGGACTTCGCCATCCAGAGCAACCCAGTATCCTCACCAAACTCTGCCATCAAAGTCGTCCCAGCGGGCTCTTCTGCCACGACAACTCCAGAACTCGAAAGGACCACTATCAAGACCAAAGCAAGCATAACCCTCTTCATCTTTCCCTCTCCTATAGGACTAAGATTTAGACCAGGACCTCATAATATATAAAAACGTGTGATTTGCAAATTAAAAAGTTTGGGGGAAGACAGGCACGATCATAGATCACATCTGTTTCCCCCATGAAGTCAGCCTGGCATCTTTGCCAAAGCTTGGATCAAAGCAAGAAGCTGGCCTACGTCAAGAGTGAGAACAGCATTTGCCTGTCCGCTGTCCCATCTTGGAAGACCCTTGCTCAGATCTACGAGCACATCAACGCTCATGACGGGCACTGTCCAACCATCTACCTCAACTGCCTCGGCTAAGGATATCTCTCCTCCGGTGTCATAGCATGTCCTTCGTCCAATACCATCAATAAGAAGGCTGGCGGAAACATGCTCCCCATCCAGAACGGTAATACTTGAGGGGCACGCAGCAGAGACACCATAGCAAGACCTCCCGGAACATCCGTCTAGGATACTTCTACCGGAAAACATCCTCCACCAGCCGGCTGGGTTCTCACAATTCATCCTGGGATCCACCCAAGACACACCCCTCAGATACTCGGGCACTTCAACACACAAGTGTGGGTCGTAAAATGAAGTGTCCACAAAGACCGGAACATCAAATAGAGTCTCACCTCCATAGCTCTTTGGGACTACATAGAATGGCAACAAGTAACGCTTAGGGTCTAGGTTCTTAGGAGGAAAATCTATGATGTTCCAAGATTCTTCTCTCATGTAAGCATGTATTTCCTCCATATTAAGCTCCGCCTTTGACAAGAACGGCGTAAAGATCACGGAGAAAATCATTGCCAGAACAGCCCAATAGAACTTCTTCATCGCATCTCCTGTTACAGATTTTCTAAAGTATCCGCATGTCTGTTTGCTCAGACTCGGCATTATAACTTCTTAAGTGGGGTTGGTAAACCACTAAAAACGCCTATTAATTTTCTCGGACATGGTCGGCTCTAAGCTGTCCACACGCAGCATCTATCTTCAGTCCAAAGCTTTGCCTCAAAGTGCAGGAAACCCCAAGATTATCTAGCGCTCTTTGGAACGTTTCTACTCTGGTAGTTGTAGGTCTATTGAACGGATGAAATTCAGACCCTGGGTTATACCTTATCAAATTGACATGATACAGGTACTTCTTTTCACCCTGGTGCTTTACCAGATCGGCTATACCTTGTGCATGTTCAAAAGTATCATTGACACCATCCAGAAGAACGTAGGCCAGAAATACCTTCTTGTTGGTTACTTCCACAAACTCTTTCAAAGCTTTCATAACATCCATTAATGGATATGTCTTGGATACGGGCATAAGTTCTAATCTTTGTTCGGGAAATGGGGAATGGAGGGAAAAAGCCAAATTCACGTTTGGGTATTCTTCCTGCAGTCTTTTGATACCAGGGATAACACCAACGGTTGAGACTATGATATGTCTCTGGCTGTATCCCATTTTGTCTTTATCCGTAATTACCTTAAGAGCATCAAAAAAGTTCGGATTAGCAAAAGGCTCTCCCATACCCATAAAAGTGATGTTCTTAACCGCCTTTCCTTCCTGAAGAAAGTATAGTATTTGATCTGTTATCTCATCCACTTCCAGATTCTTCTTAAACCCCATAACCCCCGTGGCACAAAAAGCACAGCCTAAAGCACAACCCGATTGTGAGGACACACAAAGAGACTGATAATCATGGTCTCTATCATCATTGGATCTGTAGGTCATTAGAACAGATTCGATATGATTACCATCTCCAGTTTCAAAAAGGATCTTGTCAGCCTGTTCATCCTTTATCTCTTTAACATTTTTAAGGCTCAGGATTGCATCTCCAAACTCATCTTTAAGCCTTTCCCTTAACTCTTTTGGAAGATTTATTATGTCGCTGTAACTACGACGATACTGCTGATACACAGCTTCATAAACCTGCCTCTTTCTATAAGCAGGGACAACATCACCACTTAAAGAACTTTCAATTCTATTTACACGGTTAAGTTCTGCCATTAGGCAGATATTACCAGGCTAAGATCTTTACTTAAAGTACTCTCTGATTTGGAACGCCAAATACAAAGATATTGCAGTGGTGATCAATCCACCAAAGATATCTCGTGAAAGTACGGCGTACACAAAATAGAGGAGTATAGAGTAGAAATACAGATTCCACCCCTTTGCGGACTTGGCAAAAAGTCCGGGTATAGACAAACCCCTCAGGACCAGATCCAATCCCAAGAAAACCAAAACGAGTATAGTCCAGGCAGACATACCGCCATAGAGATAACCCCTCATACCAAGGGCTCCAAAATAAGAACCCATACCTAACAGAGCGAGAAATGCGGGCACGGATAATACCACTGTAATGACAGCTGCCCAGGGGGCAAACTTCACCAGGAATTCCCTCACATTGGTTGGGAGAGGGGGAGCTTTCTTAACTACTTTATCTACCTCATTTATTAGCTTATCCATAAACACCTCCATAAGTAGAAACTTTATACTGAATTAAGTATAGGCTTGCTATACTAAAGTGTCACTTATTTATGCAAGGGGGTGATTCAGAATGGGTAAAAGTAAAATCATACCAATCGTTGTAATCCTTGCCATAGCGGGTATAGGAATATATCTACTTAAGTCCGGAGGTAAGGTCGAGACAACGGGCGACGGGATTAGTATCACCAAGACCACAACCAAAACAACAACTGAGGAAAGCTTTACGGGCTCTCTAAAGGCCGCTGTACAGAAAGGCGTTCCCATGAAATGTACTATGGCAAAGAACGCAGCAACTGGGGTGGAAGTACTAAACGGTTATTTTCATGGTGAGAAATACTATGGAGAGGTTGTTACAAATGGCAAAGCTGGATACATCATCATGAGGGATAATTGTATGTGGAGTTGGGAGAAAGAAACTAAGTTGGGCGCGAAGATGTGCTTTGAAGAAAACGTCTGGGATCAGCAGGGTGCTGAAACAGCTGGAAACACAGTAGGAAATTATAACTGTAAAGTAGCAACATTTTCCGATTCCATCTTCACTGTTCCATCTGACGTTCAGTTCATGGATATAGACAATTTGCCACAGGAGTAATAATTTAGGAACCTTTACCAGGGGGTGTCGCGGTCACCCCACTGGTAATAGGCACCGTCACATTATGAAGAATAAAGGAAATGCTTTGTTAATAATTTTATTAGCCATTGCCGGTGCGGCAGCAGTAGCCGGGGGAGGATATGCAGCATACAAATCTGGAATCTTTGCAGGTGAAGAACAGGAAGTAGATATATACGAAAATGTACAGGAGGAGCAGGCAGCGCTTCGAACTATGATGGATTACGTCAAAGATCATGAGAATGATATCTACACAGAAGAGCAACAGGAACAAGATCTAGACAAAATACAGAAGGAAGTGCGTTTGAAAGCGGAAGAATTACTGAACAAACCTGTTTGCCAGGCAAGTCTTGAGGACACCATAAGCTCATTAACACTAGCAGCAGATGCATACAGGGCTGGTCTTGGAGTATTAGGCGATCAGCTGATGACATGGACAAGAGCCGGTTATACCTATCATGTTTCCACGGTAGCATCATCTTGGACTAATAGTTACACAGATGAAATATTGTATGACTGGGCATATCACGCCCAATTCGCGGGGATGCTTGGACTAGAAAATCTCTTTGACATGATCATCCATGGAAAGATAGACCTCTCTGGGTGGCTTAGCGAAAACTGTGGGACTACTAAGGACCAAATAATAGGCTCACCCCCTGATACACTCATTGCAGAAACTTTGGCTCAAAACTTCTGTAAAGCAGACGTGGAAACTATCAGACAAGCTCTGAAAGTAATGTCGCTGGCTCAAAAATTGGGAAGAGATAGGGATACAGAAATATGGACTTGGGCACAGAATGGGTTTAAAGCATACGTCCAAAGAAATTACGCTGATTGGAAGGAAATGGAGAGGAGTCAAAATGCTGCACTTTCCATGGGACTTGGAATGGAAGATCTGGCCGACCAGATAATCAATGATACTGTGGACCTGGAAGACTGGTATGAAGATTTGTGTACCGCAAATGGCCCCTTTACCATCAGATTTCCCAACCAAACATATGTTCAGGACACTGTAGTTAAGGGAATAACTACAACAGCCTACATAACAGATGTGAAAGCGTACACCTGCAAGGGAATATACTCTCAGTGGCACGGAACTCAACACGTTAAGATAGTAATGGTCGATCCTTATCAAGAAAAAATACTGACCGATGATGATGGGGGTTTCCCATTCACACTATCAGAAGGAGACCCAAAGCTTAATGGAATGACTGTAACCATGAAAACCATTCCACCAATAACGGGGCACTTTTCAGGGCCTGAAACGATAAAAGGAACCATAGTAAGGGGCGCTGCTGAATGTCAGAGATAAAAAAATAGAACAGGTATCAACAAGGACATCAGTTATTGATGTCCTTGTTGGCTTGTTAGTCCAAAAGGTTGACTGTATGGGCAAGAATGCTTAGACTAACTTAATGCCCAAAAACCTTGATGCTTTTTTTTCACCAAAGTCAGTAGCCATAATAGGAGCCTCCAGAACACCAGAGAAAGTCGGGGCTGTAGTGTTCAAAAACGTCGTGGAATCAGGATTCACAGGTGAGGTGTACCCAGTCAACCCAAATGCAGAAAACATAGATGGTAAGAAATGCTACAAGGATGTATCTGAATTACCAAACGTACCTGATCTGGCAATAGTAGCCATACCAGCCGCAGCCATACTGGACGTGATGAACAAGATGGGCGAAAAGGGTATCAAGAACGTAATGGTCCTATCAGCAGGGTTTAAAGAAACGGGTGAAGAGGGTGCAAAACTGGAAAAGCAACTGGAAGATGTAGCCAAAAAGTACGAGATTAATTTGCTTGGTCCAAATTGCCTGGGATTTGTGAACAATCATTGCCCAATAAACGCCACCTTTGCAAGGGTTGCCCCACAGATGGGAAATATAAGATTCATCTCTCAGTCGGGAGCTATAGCTGCGAGTGTATTTGATTGGTGTGCATCCATAGGTTTAGGATTCTCTGAATTTGTAACCCTCGGAAACAAAACTGTACTAAATGAGGACGATATCCTTGAGTATCTTTTCAATAAGTCACATAACAACGTAACTTCACTGGCAGAAGAAAAGCCTAACCAAATAGAACCAATAGGCCTTTACCTCGAATCTATACCTGACGGTCCCAGATTTTTGCAGATCACAAAGCAAATCACTCAACATGATCCCATTTTCATAATTAAACCAGGAAAAACCTCTGCAGCGGCTAACGCCATGCAATCTCATACAGGAGCAATAGCAGGTGCTGACGATGTCTTGGATACTGCGCTTTCACAGGCAGGCATAGTAAGGTGCCAAACGCTGGAGGACTTCTTTGATCTATCAAAAGCGTTCTCATGGGGGATAATGCCCAAAGGCCCAAATGTAGCGATTGTCTCAAACGCAGGTGGTCCGGCGGTCATAAGTGCAGACGCTATAATAGAAGCGGGGTTGGAGGTAGCAAAGTTTGACGACGAGACCAAGAGGAAGCTATCTGAAGTGCTGCCCAGATCCGCCAGCATCATCAATCCCGTAGACGTATTGGGAGATGCTCTAGCCGACAGGTATGCCAAAGCCACAGAAATAGTACTACAGACTGACAAGTGTGATTCCTTGATAGTGATATTAACCCCACAAATAATGACTCAGATAGAAAAAACCGCAGAGATGATCGGAGAGATTTCTAAGAAATATGACAAGCCAGTCTTTTGCTCATTCATTGGAGGACACTTAGCCGGAGAGGGCGGAAAGATACTTAACAAACTTAAGATCCCATCCTTCCCATTCCCTGAAAGGGCTATATACTCGATCGGGGCTATGTGGAAATTCAAGACTCAAAGAGAAGAAAATTTCAAGAATCAAATAGATATCTATCAGGTGCTTAACTTTGATCTGATGCCAGATAAGATAAAAGATACGATAAAAGCAGCAGTTCAGAAAAAGCAACAGGCATTAGATAATCTGGAGGCAAATGAGGTTGTCTCCGGAGCTCTGATCAACACTCCACCTACCCAAAAAGTAGATGCTTTGGATCAGGCACTGGAATTCATAAAAACATACGACTACCCAGTGGTATTGAAACTATCATCCCCGTCTTTATTGCACAAAAAGAGTGTTGGAGGCGTGATCCTGGACATCAGAAATGAAAAACAGCTGGAGGATGCTTGGGACACTTTGGAAAGAAAAAAGGAAGCGTTGGATGATGAGATAGAAAAGACAGTCTCCTTCCAGATCCAGAAAGAGATACCAAATGGGATAGAGGTCATAGTAGGCATAAAACACGACAAAACATTTGGAAAGGTACTCTTGTTCGGCGCGGGCGGATCACTTGCAGAAGTGGTTTCGGATAAGAATCTGGCACTTCTACCCATAGACACTAATAAAGCCAAGGATCTTGTCCAAAAATCAAAAGTATATGAACTTCTTAAGGGTTCTGATAGGGAACCCCCACATGCATTGGATAAACTTTATGAACTGATTGTTAGGTTGAGCAAAATTGTAGAGCTGGAACCAGCAATAGAAGAGATAGAGATCAATCCAGTGGTAATAACTATAAATGATGTATGGGCAGTGGATAGCAAGGTAGTTCTGAAGAAGGACGTACAGATTCCAAGTGGGCCAAAGTTCAAAGTAGCAACCACACTAAGCGCCGAGAATCTAGCGGGAAAGATACATTACTTTGAGTTTGAGGCAGAAGAGCCACTCAAAGTACAACCTGGGCAATACATCAGTGTAAAAGTCTCCGATACCAGGATCAATTGTTACTCTGTTGCCGGGCAGCAGTCACCTACCAAATTCAATCTTTTAGTAGATTCCACTCCAGGAGGTCCAGGCTCTAAATTCTTTGAAAACTTAAAGGTTGGGGACAAGATGACTTACCTGGGTCCATTTGGCAATTTCATACTAAAACCTGACGAAAAGGTAGAAGACCTACTGTTCATGACCACCGGCTGTGGACTTGCACCACTCAAGCGCATGATAGAAGTAGCTTTGTCGGATGAGAATTTCAAACAGAAAGTCAGGCTATATATAGGGTACAACAACTATGAAGATATATTCCTGAAAGATTACTTTGACAAGCTTGCCCAGGAGAATAGCAGATTCACATATCAAATGGCTGTGAACAACCCCAACCCGGCATGGAATGGCCCAACAGGATTTATTACCGAATTAGTAAAAAATGATTACCCGGATACCAGCAAGTGCGCCGCCTATATGTGCGGTAACAAATATATGATTGCGGATGTATCCAAGCTTCTCACCGAGAGAGGCTGCCCGGCGGAGAGAGTTTATACAGAAAAATATGCCAACTGAAAAACTTAACAGGATAGTTTCACTAAAGATAGGAGGACCTGCAGGCGCGGGCGTTAAGTCTGTAGGACTGATGTTTGCCAAAATAGCTGTGAGATCAGGCTACCAAGTATATGACAACATCGAGTATCCTTCGCTGATCAGAGGGGGACATAATGTCATGCAGATCAACTTCTCCTCACGGGAAGTCACCGCACCAAGGAAAGTTTCTGACCTTCTTATTGCATTTGACCACGAAACCATTGATACACATCTTTCGGAGTTGATTCCAGGTGGTGGGGTAATCTTTGATATCGACAGGGGATACGATACCTCAAAAGTAGGAAAGGATATTCTGCTCTATGGGATCCCTCTATCAAAACTCGCACATGAAGCCGGTGAGAATGAGCTTTTTATAAACATAGTGGCCTTAGGAGCAACCGTTGCTCTGCTGGGGGGTAATCTGGAAATACTTAGAGAGCTGGTAGAAGAAGAGTTTGGTGACAAGGGATTTGATATTGTAAATGATGATAAGCAGGCAGCACAGTCTGGCTACGACTATATACTGGAGAAATATAAAGATAGCATCAAAGACTACCTAAAACCGGTCGAAGATTCTTTTGCGCTAACCTCTTATATGATACTTTCGGGAAATGAGGCCGCAGCCTTGGGGGCTATATCCGCGGGTATGCAGTTTGCATCTATCTACCCCATGTCTCCAATATCAAACATCTTGCACGTACTGGCGGCTAATCAAGAAAAGTTCGGGTACATATACAAACAACCTGAAGATGAGATATCCGCCATCACTATGGCAATAGGAGCATCGTATGCAGGTGTTAGATCCATGACGGCAACCTCGGGCGGCGGATTTTGTCTCATGACAGAAGGCTATGGTCTGGCAGGAATGACAGAAACACCGCTAGTG
>JBAZBO010000006.1:0-9339 GCA_041671425.1 Patescibacteria group bacterium
AAAGAGGCACTCCGGTCACAGATTTGGAAGTGGGATTTCTAAAACCACCCATGGTAGGCAGCTGTTTATACATAGGAGTCTGGCCACCCTCAAAGCCAAGGCTAACCTTACCTCTTGCCTTCTGGCCCTTCTGGCCACTACCAGTAGTGTGTCCACCCTTCATACTTCCATAACCAAGCCCTCGTCTTTTTCCCCTTTTCTTGTTCCCTTTTATCTTTTCTAGTTTAGAAAGTTCCATATCACTCCTTCAATTTCTTCAAAGCATCGATAGTACAGACAACATTACACTGTTTATTGCTGGACCCAAGCATCTTCGATGATACATCCTTGATACCCACTAGTTCCACAACACTTCTGACAGCACCACCAGCAATGATACCCGAACCTTCTGGAGCCGGTTTCAAAAGAACCTCAGCCGCTTTGTACTTTGCCATTACTTCGTGCGATATGGTGCCCTCATGAAGCTTAATAGATATAAGATTGGCTTTTGCTTTTTCTATAGCCTTTCTCACACTCTCAGCTACGTCCATAGCTGCACCTAAACCCAAACCTACTTTACCCTGTTTATTCCCAACCACAACTAGTGCAGTAAAATGGATGCTATTTCCACCACGGGTTTTCTTAGAAACCCTTTTGATCTCTATAACCTTTTCTTCAAATTCTTTTGCGGCTACGAATCCATCTTGCATGTTAGAAAACCAACCCTTCTTCTCTGGCACCATCGGCCAAACTTTTTACTCTTCCGTGATAATTATATGAACCTCTGTCAAAAACCACCTTGTCTATCTTCTTTGCCTTAGCTCTTCTTGCCAATTCTCTACCTACCTCCAAAGCTGCGGCAGTCCTAGTCTTTTTCTCATGAAGCTTTTTCACCACATCATCTACAGTAACAAGCGTTTTTCCACTCTCATCATCAATTATCTGAGCGTAGATATATTTCAATGACCTAAAGACGGAGAGACGCGGTTTTGCAGAGATACCAAAGACCTTCTTGCGCACTCTTAGTTTTCTCTTATCTTTGTTGTTTCTCAATATAACTTTGTTCATATCTTTAAACCTTTCCCGACTTCCCAGATTTTCTTCTGATCACTTCGTTTTCGTATTGGATCCCTTTTCCCTTATAAGGTTCGGGACCTCTTATATCTCTAACTTTGGCCGCAGTCAAACCTACTAAATTCTTGTCCGCTCCGGTGATGATCAAGGTCTGATTATCCTCAACGGCTATTTTGATACCCTGTGGAGGATCAAAATCTATCTGATGTGAATAGCCAATGGCCATGGAAACACCGTTGCCTTTCTGCGAGGCTCGGTACCCCACACCTACTATCTTAAGTCTTTTTTCAAATCCTTTGGTCACACCGTCTATCATATTTGAGACCAAAGCCCTAGCCAAACCCCAATAGGCATCTGATTCATCTGTCTGTACCTCTTCTGTAAACATCACCTCTTTGTCCTTAACAGAAGCTTTTATCTCAGGCCTAATGACAGTAGTCAATTCTCCTTTAGGACCTTTGACCATTACCTTTGCACCGTCTATAGTAACGGTGGCATCCTCAGGTATTAAAATGGAAGCCCTACCAATTCTTGACATATCAATACACCTTACAAATAACTTCTCCGCCTAGCTTTTTCTTCTTAGCATCTTCAGCCGCCATCACACCTCTAGAGGTGGAAATGACAGAAACACCTCTTCTTCCACGTACCAATTTCAAATCAGCACTACCCTTGTACATTCTGCTACCAGGCTTGGACATCCTTATCACCTCGGTTATCAAAGGAAGACCATCCTCATAAGCAATGTCCAGATGAATCCTCTTAAAGCTAGAATCCTTATCCTTAAAAACCTTCAGTCCTGATAAGAATTTCCTATCCTCCAATACCTTGGCGACAGCTTCGCACTCGTTCGAGTGTGTAACCTCAACATAAGGTTTCTTGGCCATACAGGCATTCTTTATGCTACTTAGCATGTTAGACAATAAATCCATAAGCTTACCAACTAGCCTTTCTCACCCCTGGGATCTCTCCCTTGTGGGCTAATTCTCTAAAACACTTCCTACAGATCTCGAACCTACCAATATAACCCCTGGGACTACCACAAATCCTGCAACGATGGTACGCGCGTACTCCAAATTTCGGTTTCCTGCTGTGTTTTTCTATCAGTGCTTTCTTTGCCATATTATTCTGCTAAAGGTAAACCTAGATACTTCATGAGAGCTTTGTTCTTTTCAAGATCCTTGTGGTTAGTGACCAAGGTGATCTGCATACTTCTTATACCTTTGGTCTTATTAGGATTGACCTCGGGAAATATCGTATGCTCTCTGACACCAATGGAATAGTTACCACCATTGTCAAACGCTGTCGGTTTCAATCCTCTGAAATCCCTAACCCTGGGGAGAACCACGCTTATCATCTTGTCCAGGAACGCCCACATTCTATCACTTCTCAAGGTCACAGCAACACCCACAACATCATTCTTCCTTATCTTAAAACCCGATTCTGATTTCTTTGCCTTCGTAACATGAGGTTTCTGACCTGTTATCTCCGACATTTCCTGTATGAAATATTCAAAGGCTTCCCTATTCTCTCTGAAACTTCCAACACCCGCATTTATCACTATCTTGGAAAGCTTGGGAACTTCCATAGCATTGGCTATACTAAAGTCCTTCTTCATCGCGGGTATTACCACTTTTTGGTATTTTTCGTAAAGTCTGTTCTTCATATCTTATTTCTTCTTAACCTCCAAGACATCCTCAGTTTCTCTTGATATCCTATGCTTCTTATTATCCACAACCTTATAACCTATCCTCACAGTTTTTGCAGCCTTTTCATCCCAATACATCACGTTAGATACACTTATCGGTTTCTCGATGTTCACAATTCCGCCTTCTTTGGAAACAACTCCAGGCTTAACGTGCCTTTTCACAATATTTATACCTTCTACCAAAACTCTATTCGTTTTTTCAAACACCTGCACAACAGATCCCGTCTTTCCTCTGTCCTTGCCGGTTATTATTTTCACTTTGTCACCTTTTCTTATCTTCATTACCATACCTCCTTAGCCAACGAGATTATCTTCATATAACCGGCCTCTCTGAGCTCTCTAGCCACCGGAACAAACACACGTGTACCTACCATTGTCTTATCGGGGTTGACCACAACAGCCGCATTATCATCAAATCTTATGTAGCTTCCATCTTTCCTGCGCATTTCCTTTTTTGATCTAACTATTACAGCTTTAACAACTGAATGATCTTTAACTGTACCGGTAGAAGAAGCACCATACACCGAGGCGGTTACCATATCTCCTACCTGAGCAAACCTTCTCCTGGAGTCACCGGGAATCCCAATAAGCTTCAGGGTTTTAGCGCCGGAATTATCGGCGGGTTTTAGCACTGCCCCAACAGGTATCATTTACTTGTCCTCCTTCTTAACTTCTATTACCTTCCAGGAGGTTTCCTTGCTGTATGGCTTACATTCCTCTATCCTTACCCAATCTCCCTCGTGTGCACCCATCTCATCCCTGGCTTTGAACCTTTTAGTGTTCCTCATAGTTTTGTTATATATTCGATGTCTCTTGGGAATATCTACAGCCACAACAACCGTTTTCTCCATTTTGTCGGAAACTACTGTTCCCTCGAATATCCTTTTACTCATTCTTTTCCTTCCTGGCCAAAATTCTCTTCTCGTTCAGAACAGTGGCTATTCTAGCATAATCTTTCTTCATATTTCTTAGTTTAGTGATATTCTTCTCTTTACCCTTTATGATCTCTCGGGCAAATTTCTCAACATCGCTTCTCACCTTTACAAGCTCTTTTTCAATTTCATTTTCAGTTTTGGTTCTCAGTTCTTCTAGATTCATATTATTCTGCAATGACAAATTTTGTTCTTATAGGCAACTTATCAGTAGCTTTTTCAAATGCCTCTCTTGCAACACTCTCGGTAACCCCCTCCAACTCGAATAGAACCTTTCCTGGTTTAATGACGGCTGAAAAATGATCGGGCGGCGCCTTACCACTACCCATTCTTGTTTCATTAGGTTTTTTCGAAACGGATTTGTCTGGGAAAATTCGGATCCATAGCTTGCCACTTCTCTTGGTTTCATGTGAAATAGCCTTTCTTGCGGCCTCTATCTGCCTTGATGTGAGCAACCCTCTATCCAAAGCCTTAAGTCCAAAACTACCGAAAGCTACTGTGGAGCCACGCGTAGCCAAGCCCTTGTTCGAGCCCCTCATGTGCTTCCTGTATTTTAGTCTTTTAGGCATCAACATAGTTAAAGCTCCAATTCACCTTTATAAACCCACACTTTTATACCAACCGTGCCATATAGCATCTGGCAATGAAGCTGAGCATAATCTATATCGGCCCTTAGTGTCTGTGCAGGAATAGAACCTTCAGAAAAGTTTTCAACTCTACTTATGGTATTACCGCCGCTTAGAAGTCCAGAGAGTTTGATCTTAATGCCCTTTGCACCCTTGTCCATGGCACTTCTCACTGCTCCCTTAGCAACTCTTCTGTAGGGCATCCTCCTTTTAAGCTGCCTGGCAATATAGTCAGCTATCAACTGAGCCTCTACTTCAGGTACTTTTACCTCAACCGCCGTGATCTTGATCTTAGAAGCCGTCAATTTCTTAAGTTGCTTTTCTACTTCCTCTATCCCTGTGCCCCCTCTACCTATCACAATACCTGGCTTGGAAACCCTTACCGTAATACTGATCTCGTTTAGATTTCTATCTATCTGCACATCCTTCAATCCTGCAGTAGAAAACTTGTCGACTAGGAACTTACGTATCTTGAAATCCTCTATAAGATTATTTGCAAAGGAGGACTTCCCCGAGAACCATCGGGATTTCCAGTCTGTCGTTATACCTAATCTAAACCCGTAGGGGTGTATCTTCTGACCCATGTTAACCTTGTTTCCTTTCAGATAAACCTACAATTATATGGCTTGTTCGTTTCAAAATAGGGCTGAATCTGCCTCTTGCCCCAAAATTACCTCTTTTTATGATAGCCCCTGCATTGACCTGCAAATCGTCAATAAACATCTTTACTGGATCTATGTTGTTGTTATTCTTCGCATTGGCTTCAGCCGACTGTATAGTTTTCAGCAAGATCCTAGCCGCCTTAGAATCATCCAAAGCCAGCAAAGCCTTGGCGTCAAAGGCATCTTTACCCCTGACCAAATTCATCACCGCTCCCATTTTCTTGGGTGATATCCTGGCAGAACTATGTTTTGCGTATACAGTAGCTTTGTTCATATTTTACTTGGCGGGCTTAACAGGCGGAGTTGCTGAGGCTGCGGCCGGCGCTGCAGCTCCCACAGTAACTTCACCAACCAAACCTTTGTTTCTGGCATGACCCCTGTATGTCCTAGTAGGAGAGAACTCCCCTAACTTATGGCCAACCATAGCTTCTGTGATAAAAACAGGTTTGTGGATCTTGCCATTATGGACTTCCATAGTCAGACCAACCATTTCAGGCATGACTACAGACCTTCTGGACCAGGTCCTGATAGGCTTTCTGTCACCGGACTCCTTAGCCTTTAATACCTTCTGCATTAATTTTTCGTCCATGTAAGGACCTTTTTTTAGTGATCTTGACATTTTTATCTCCTCTTCTGCCTTCTACTTACGATAAGTCTATTAGTACTCGTTCTTCTTCTGGTCTTCTTGCCCTTGGTCTTCCAACCCCACGGAGACACAGGAGCCATACCAACACCATTATCTTTGTAAGAGCCACCGTGCGGATGCTGCCTGGGGTTAGCCACTGCTACACCTCTGACATGGGGTCTATACCCAAGATGTCTTTTCCTTCCAGCTTTACCTAAGTTCACGCTCCTCAATTCTGAATTGCTTAACCTGCCAAAAGTGGCAAGACAGTCGGCCTGAAACCTGCGGACCTCCCCGCTCGGGAGCTTGATATTAACATATTTATCCTCCTTGGCCATCACGATCCCCACATTGCCTGCACCTCTTACCATCTGCGCCCCTCTACCTGGTATCATCTCAATATTGTGTACTTCGGTTCCCAAGGGCACTATACCAAGCTTGGCGGTACTTCCAACCGAAACCTCGATCTTATCATCTTTTCTTGTAGAAACAACCGTCATACCAACCTGCAGACCTTCTGGAACCAGGATGTATCTCTTCTCACCGTCAGCATAGTTCAGAAGAGCGATGTTTGGACCTCTATTTGGATCATACTCAATAGCTACAACCTTAGCGGGAATGTCGAATTTATCTCTTTTGAAATCTATGATCCTGTAATACTTCCTTGCACCTCTTTGTCTGTGTCTGCTGGATATGGTGCCACCACTCTTGGCAACCGGCCCAACCATCATTTTCACCAATGTCTTCTCAGGGCGCTTTTTTGAAACCATCCTCACGAGGCTTCTTCTTACTCTTTTGCCTGCACTTGTAGGTCTGTAGTCCTTTAACATTTTAAGCTTTATCAAAAAGGTCTATTTTCTGACCTTTCTTCAAACTTACTACTATCTTCTTCCACTTAGGTGTTCTGGTAAATCTGAATGTTTTGCTTATCCTTACCCTTTTTCCTGGCACAACCGTGACTGTGGCATCCACCCCATCTACATCATAAAGTCTTTTCAGCTCCCTAATGACAGCCCCTTTCGAGGCGTCAATATCAACCTCAAAAGTATACTTGCCTGTTTCTGAGGCATTCACTGCCTTTTCTGTGACTATTGGACGTTTTATAAGATTACTTACTCTCATATTTCTCCTGTATTTTCAAAATAGCGTCTTTCGTAAACAATAGATTCTTGGAACTTAAGATCTCAAAAGTATTTAAATTGCCCCAGAAAGCAGTCCTTGTATCTTTTATATTGTTGAAACTCTTTATAACATCGGGATTGGTGTCATCAAGTATCACAAGATTCTTGCCTGTCATCTTAAGATTGTCCAAAACTAAAGAGGCATCCTTTGTAGAGGGATTTTTGAACTTCAAGGTATCAATAACTATCAGTTTCTCATTAGTCTGTTTCTGAGAGAGAGCTATCAAAAGGGCCAGCCTCCTCATTCTTTTTGGAAAATCCAATCCCCAGTCCTTTGGCTTTGGACCATGTGCAACGCCACCGTGCCTCCAAAGCGGCGACCTTTTGGAGCCTGCCCTGGCATTACCGGTACCTTTTTGCTTCCAAGGCTTCCTGCCGGAACCCGATACTTCTCCTCTACTTTTGGTAGAAGCGTTACCCTGTCTTTGATTAGTTCTAAATACTCTTAAATAGTGAGCAAGCAACACATCATTGGGTTTGACACCAAACACACCCTCTATCAGGGTGATGTCTTCGATCTTCTTTCCGGTTTTATCTACAACTTGCGTTTTCATATTTATAAGACCCTCAAAAGAACATCCGCATTCCTGGCCCCGGGAACTGGACCTGAGACCATGATCTGGCTGAGTGCTATATCCACATTCACAATTCTCAAACCTTTGACAGTGACCTGTTTGTTGCCGTGCCTTCCCGCCATCTTCTTACCTTTCCAAACTCTACCCATACCCTGAGAGCCAATTGATCCTGCACCCCTAGCTTTGTGGGACTGACCTCTTGTGGCCTGGGCACCTGTAAAATTCCACTTCTTCATAACACCGGTAAAGCCCTTTCCTTTTGACTTACCAACCACTACCACATCCTTATCTTTGAGTCCTTCTTCCAAAGCTGAATCTGACTTTATTATGGTCACAGGTATGACCCTACCATCATCCAAAAATACCTGACTCATATTTAGCTTTTTTCCTTTTAGTGTTATTTCTTCCATCGCATTAAAAAACCCCGCAAAGGCGGGGTTAAAAATCCACACCATTGCAAGACATTTATATATCCACTGTTAACACGGTTAACATCTGGGTGATTCTAACAAGAAATATGCAAATTTCCAAGTGTTTGTTTGGGAAGGAGGATCCTTGGGATTTTAGGTATATTTAGTGTATCTAGTAACAAAGAAAACAAATGTGAGAAGCATTCCTTCTAAACATCATGTAATTCACTCAGCTAAAAGTGATACTGAGTGAATGCAAGAACAACGGCACTCCCATCTTGACTTATAGCAAATCCTGCCATAGAATGAGGTGCCTTCAAGCCTCGTAGAGATGCAGGAGAAGAAAATGAACTGGTGGCCGGCGTTTTTTATTGGCTTTGTCAGTGGCATTCTGGGAGGAGAACTTGTAGAACAAGTTTTACGAGTCGGAAAGCGTCTTGCAAACGAATGCAAGAAGAAGAGAACTGTCTAGTCTCAGTGGGGGGCGAGTCTGAAAAAAGAGGACCCACACAAACCCAATTGGAGATGAAACTTCAGTTGGGTTTTTTATGCTTACATTTTTAGGGAAATACCAACACCAGCTGGAAGCGTCAAATGTGAAAGACTATCTATAGTAGAGGGGGTGGGATTCAATACATCAATGATCCTCTTGTGAGTCCTAAGCTCGAATTGTTCTCTTGATCTGGCATCAATATGGGGACCTCTAATAACCGTGAATCTTTCCTTCTTAGTAGGAAGAGGAATCGGACCAACAACCTTGGCACCTGTTCTTATGGCAGTATCCACTATCTTTGCGCAGCTTGAATCCATGATATTGCTATCATATGCGTCGAGTTTTATTCTGATCCTTGTTTCTTTTTTTACATTTGCCATAAATGCCCTGGGAAACACCCCTCTCCGCCTAGGGCGAAGAGGGATCAATTTCCTATTCTATGCGATCACCTTCGAGATAGCACCTGCACCAACGGTGTGGCCACCTTCTCTAATAGCGAATCTCAAACCTTCTTCCAATGCGACTGGGGTTATGAGCTTCACTGTCACATTGACATTATCACCAGGCATAACCATTTCGACACCAGCCGGAAGGGTGATATCACCGGTAACATCTGTAGTTCTGAGATAGAACTGAGGCTTATATCCTGTGAAGAAAGGCTTATGTCTACCACCTTCCTCTTTGGACAACACATACACCTTGGCCTCAAATTCGGTGTGAGGCTTGACGGATCCGGGCTTAGCCAGGACCTGACCTCTTTCTATATCTTCTCTGTTTATACCTCTAAGGAGAATACCAACGTTATCACCAGCTTGGCATTCCTTCATAGATTTCTTGAACATTTCCACACCGGTAACGATGGTCTTAGTGGTATCTCTTATACCCACAATTTCAACCTCATCGTTGATAGCAACCTTTCCTCTTTCAACTCTACCGGTTGCCACTGTACCTCTACCAGAGATAGAGAACACATCTTCAACAGGCAAAAGGAAGGGCTTTTCGATATCTCTAACTGGACTTGGAATAAAGGTATCCACTGCATCCATCAATTCTTCGATAGCCTTTACTGCATCT
>JBAZBO010000006.1:9349-24041 GCA_041671425.1 Patescibacteria group bacterium
AAGCTTTGGTTGCAGAACCCTTGATGACCGGGGTCTTTTCACCGTCAAAACCATACTTGGTCAAAAGTTCTCTGACTTCAAGCTCCACTAGGTCAAGTATTTCCTTGTCCTGTACCATATCGCACTTGTTCATGAAAACAACGATAGCTGGTACGTTCACCTGCTTGGCCAAAAGAATATGCTCTCTTGTCTGAGGCATAGGCCCATCAGGAGCCGATACCACAAGAATAGCGCCATCCATCTGAGCAGCGCCTGTGATCATGTTCTTAATATAGTCTGCATGACCAGGGGCATCTATGTGTGCATAGTGCCTTTTCGCAGTCTCATACTCAACGTGAGTAATGTTAATTGTTATACCTCTTTCTCTTTCCTCTGGAGCAGCATCGATAGTTTCGAATGCTCTGTATTCAGCACCGCCCTTTGCGGACAGCACCTTAGTGATTGCAGCTGTCAAAGTCGTCTTACCGTGGTCAACATGGCCAATGGTACCGACATTAACGTGCTCTTTGTTCCTTACAAACTCGGCTGCCATATCCTGCCTTTCTATCCACGCATCGTGGAAAAATTTCTAATTAAATAATGTCCTTTATCTTTATACGGTCGCTTAGAAGTTAACCAAATTATAGCAAGGAAATCAAGCCTTTCTTATTGCTTCCCCGAGATTATCTTCTCTGCGACTTGAGCCGGAACCTCTTCATAGTGACTCGGCTCCATTGTGAAACTTGCTCGGCCCTGTGTCATACCCCTAAGGTCCGTGGCATAACCAAACATCTCGGCCAAAGGTACCATAGCGTCTATAACAACGGCATTTCCCCTGGTCTTCGTACCCCCAACCTTTCCTCTCCTACCAGCAAGATTTCCTATAACATCCCCCATAAAACCTTCGGGGGTTACAACTTCCAAGGACATTATTGGCTCCAAGAGGTATGGATCTGCGCCTCGCTGGGCTTTTTTGAAAGCCACCGAGCCGGCGATCTTAAATGCCAGCTCTGAGGAGTCAACATCATGATAGGATCCATCAATAAGTTGCACTTTCACATCAACCACAGGATACCCTGCAACCACACCACTTTCTATTGCTTCCTTAACACCCTTCTCAACCCCAGGTATGTATTCCTTAGGTATAGAGCCACCAACGATCTTATCTTCAAAAATGAAGCCTGAACCTGGCTGCAAAGGTTCAACTTGCAGGATAACGTGCCCGTACTGGCCACGACCTCCGGACTGTCTGATATATTTCTCCTCGGCTTTAACTGTCTTCTTGATACTTTCTCTATAGGCAACTTGAGGTCTGCCTGTCACAACTTCCACACCAAATTCTCTTTTCATACGGTCAACAATAATTTCCAAATGCAGCTCTCCCATACCATACAGGATAGTCTGAGCGGTTTCTTCGTCCGATTTAACCTTTAAAGTAGGATCCTCCTCCAAAAACTTCTTCAGTGTCTCACCCATCTTATCCCTATCTGCCTTGGTTTTTGGCTCCACTGCAACACCAATGACCGGCTCAGCAAAGGAGATGCTTTCCAACACCATTGGGTGGGATTCAGAACACAATGTGTTTCCTGTAACAGCCTGCAGACCAACAGCACCCGCTATTTCTCCAACCCTAATGTCTTTTATCTCTTCTCTGTGGTTGGCATGCATTAGAAGTATCCTTCCTAATCTTTCTTTTTCATCCGTGGTCGAATTTAGAAGGTATGAACCTGCTGACAGTTTTCCAGAATAAACTCTAAAGTATGTAAGCCTACCCACATAAGGATCAGTCTGAACCTTGAAAGCCAAAGCTACGAAGGGACCATTCTCATCGGCTGCCAAATGTATTTCCTCCCCAGTTTTTGCATCGTGAGCAAGTACATCTGGTACTTCCTTTGGTGAAGGAAGGAATGAAACCACATTGTTCAATACGAATTGAGCGGCAAGACCTCGGCCATCACCCCCTATTATTGGAAAGAAACTACCAGAGATGGTAGCTTTCCTTATAACATTTGTAAGTTCTTCCTCAGATATCCCCTCACCCTCGAGATATCTCTCCATCAATGCGTCATCAAACTCCACAGCCTTCTCTACCAGCTCTTTCCTATACTTACTTGCTATCTCAACCATATCTGCAGGTATTTCCTCTTCTACAAGGCCTTCCTGCTTAAAATCTTCATAGGTATACGCCTTCATCTTTACCAAGTCCACACACCCTCTAAGATCTTTCTCAAAACCTATTGGAAGCTGTATAGGACAAGCGTTAGGGGAAAGTTTCTCCTTTATAGAGTCTAAACTCTTATAGAAATCCCCACCAATCTGATTGATCTTGTTTATAAAACAAAGTCTGGGTACATGGTATTTATCTGCCTGTCTCCAAACCGTCTCTGATTGGGGTTCCACACCCTGCTTACCATCAAAGACCACAACGGCACCGTCAAGAACCCTTAGGGATCTCTCCACCTCTGCAGTGAAATCTACGTGACCGGGGGTATCAATAATGTTTATTCTGTGATCATCCCAAAAACAAGTGGTGGCTGCTGATTGGATAGTTATACCTCTTTCTCTTTCCTGAGCCATCCAGTCCATCTGAGTATCACCCTCATCTATCTTACCTATTTTGTGAGTCTTACCGGTGTAAAAAAGTATGCTTTCAGTCGTAGTTGTCTTACCCGCGTCTATATGGGCAATGATACCTATGTTTCTGATCTTCTCTAGCGGGTATTCTTTGTTCATACTTTCAGCCATATATATATTTAGTAACTCAACATGTAAATAATATTAAAATCTAGCAAAATGGGAAAATGCTCTGTTCGCCTCCGCCATTCTGTGTGTATCTTCTCTTTTTCTCATAGCCTCACCCGTACCCTCACTGGCGTTTTTTAACTCTTCAAACAGTTTATCCACCATGGGCTTTCCCTTTTTACCTCTGGCTGAATCCACTATCCATCTCACCGCCAAAGCTTCAGCTCTTTCATGTTTTACTGGAGTGGGTACCTGATAAGTAGCGCCTCCAACCCTCCTGGACCTGACTTCCTGCAAAGGCATTACGTTTTTGATCGCATCCTCGAATGCCTTTAGACCTTCCTTTTTCTCCTCAGAAAGTTTATCTATGGCACCATATACAATCTCTTCGGCAACACTCTTCTTACCACTATCCATTAGAATGTTCACCATTCGGGTAACTATTTTGGATTTCAAAATGGGGTCTGCTTTTATTTCTCTTTTTCTAACTTGACCAGATCTCATAGTTATTTAGGCCTCTTTGTTCCATAAATTGATCGAGAAGTCTTCCTATTGCTGACTCCAAGCAGGTCGTAAACTCCTCTGACGATAGTGTACTTTATACCGTTCAGATCTTTCACTCTTCCACCTCTTATCATAACCACCGAGTGCTCCTGCAATTCATGACCCTCACCGGGTATGTATGCAGTCACTTCTCTCCTATTCGAAAGTCTCACCCTTGCGACTTTTCGCAAAGCTGAGTTTGGTTTTCTTGGGGTTTGTGTCTTAACAATAAGGCATACACCCTTCTTGAAAGGAGATCTAGTTAGTCTGGGCTGCCTTTTTTTTGTGTTATAGACTTCATCGAGAGCCGGTGTCTTTCTTTTTTTGACCTTAGACGTCCTGCCTTTTCGAATCAGCTGGTTTATCGTTGGCATATTAATCCAATTTCGCTCTCTCGCCTGTAGGGATGAGTCTACCAATAATTACGTTCTCCTTCAGACCCAAGAGCTTATCGACTTTACCAGACGAGGCTGCGTCGGTCAATACAGAGCTGGTCTGGATGAAAGATGCCGCAGACAAGAAGCTGTCAGTACTCAAGGACGATTTAGTTATCCCAAGCAGGGTCATCTTGGCTGTGGCAGGTGTACCACCTTTGGCAAGGACTTCATCATTGGCTTCTTCAAAGGTGTCCTTTGTGACAAGCTCCCCTACCAAGAAGTCCGTGTCTCCGCAGTCTTCCACAGTTACTTTGCTGAACATCTGCGCAACAATCACTTCGATGTGCTTATCATTCAAGCTAACTCCCTGTGAGGCATACACTTTCTGAACCTCATCTATGATGTATTTCATTGTAGGTTCAACCCCTGTAGTCCTAAATAGATCCCCAAGGTTTAAGTGACCGGAGGTCAATTTCTCACCTTTAGCGATAAGCTGTCCATCAGCCACTACTATTTCCGCAACTGGATCCACCATATATTCAACCACCGGATTCTCTTCAGACTTATCAGGAGATGTAACTACTATCCTTCTTTCATCCCCAGATTCGAAAATCTTGACCGTACCAGTTATCTCGCTCATTATAGACAAAGCCTTTGGAGCTCTTGCCTCAACAATCTCCTCAACTCTAGGCAAACCTTGAGTGATGTCTTTCTGAGCAATACCCCCAGTATGGAAGGTTCTCATTGTAAGCTGAGTTCCAGGTTCACCAATTGATTGAGCTGCAGCCACGCCAACCGCAAAGCCCATCCCTACCGGACGTTGAGTAACCAAGTCCAAACCGTAGCACTTTGCACAAACACCCCTTCTTGTGGAGCAGTGCATGGGAGACCTTATGATTATCGTCTCAACCTTAGCAGCTTCAATAAGCTTCACATCATCAGGAGTTAAAAGAGTACCTCTTTTCAGGATTGTTTTATTCCCAGCTTTTACACCTTCAGCCAAATATCTTCCAACAACCCTATCAGAAAAGCTCTGGAGCAATGTACCCTCACCTACCTTAACCTCCCTACCCTCTGTGGTACCACAATCATCTTCTCTTACTATCATATCCTGAGCCACATCCACCAATCTTCTGGTTAGGTATCCTGCATCAGCTGTCTTTAGTCCTTTATCTACCAAACCTTTTCTTGCACCTCTTGCGCCTACGAAATATTCGAGGCCTGAAAGTCCTCTCTTGTAATTACCTAAGATAGGCATAGGGACGATATGACCAGTAGGATCAGAAACTAGCCCCTTCATACCTGCGATCTGCTTCACCTGGTCTCTTGAGGCTCTGGTAGAACCGGAATTGACCAACACTTTTACTGCATTTCCCTCTGGCAACTGACTCCAGACTGCTTCGTCTATCCTATCGGTGATCTGGTTCCATACTGCCTCGGTCAATCTTTGGGCTTCCTCACTGGTTATCAAGCCTCTTCTGAAGTTCCTATCTATATTAGCAACCGATTTCTTGCCTTCATCAATAATCGCATCTTTCTCTTTAGGTATCTGAACGTCAGACATGGAAATAGAATGGCCGGACAAAGTCCCGTATTTCAACCCCAAATCTTTGATATCGTCAATTAATTTCACTACTACAGCTCCTGACTCGCTTCCAAAGGCTTTACCCAATATAGCGTTTACCTTCTTCTTATCCATAGCGTCATTCATATATGTAAAGGAAGGAGGAAGGATCGTGTTGAATATCACCCTACCAAGGGTAGTTTCCACTATTACACCATTTAACCTAACTTTCACAAGCTGTCTGAGTTTCAATCTCCTTGTTGCATCTACAAAGTAGGTAAGATCTGCGGGGCTTGAGAATACCTTCTCAGATACAGGTAACTCTTTATCCACAGAGGTCATGTAGTAGATACCAAAAAGCATAATCTTCGTAGGAACAGACATAGGTGATCCATTGGACGGATTCAAAAGGTTTTGTGTAGAAAGCAATATTTCCCTGGCTTCCTGCTTAGCCTTTTCGGAAAGGGGTACATGAACAGCCATTTGGTCACCGTCAAAATCAGCGTTGAAGCCAGAACATACACAAAGGTGGAGCCTTATGGCATCACCCTCTATCAGCTTAGGATAGAATGCCTGTATTCCCAACCTCCAAAGTGTAGGAGCTCGGTTTAGTATTACCGGATGGTTTTGTACCACTTCCTCCAATATTTCCCAAACCTCGGGTCCTTCTGCATCTAAAACGTATTTCGCACTCTTAATATTTGGCGCGTGACCCCTCATGAGAAGTTCTCTCAAAACGAACGGTTTGAAGAGCTCCAAAGCCATCCTTCTGGGAAGACCACATTCATCAAGCTTAAGTTTTGGACCATTGACTATAACGCCTCTTCCGGAATAGTCGACCCTCTTACCCAATAGATTGAGTCTGAACGTACCCTGCTTTCCTTTTATCATGTCGGTAAGTGACCTATACTCTTTACCTCGGCTTCTAGTCCTCTGCCTTTGCCTCTGCTTTGAGGAATCGAACAAGGCGTCCACTGATTCCTGAAGCATTCTCTTTTCATTACTCACTATGATCTCTGGGGCACCAATTTCCAAAAGTCTTTTAAGTCTGTTGTTCCTGTTTATCACACTCCTGTACAACTCATTAAGATCGGAAGAAGCAAATCTACCTCCTTCAAGTTGGACCAAAGGCCTAAGTTCTGCCGGTATGACGGGTAATACATCCAATATCATCCTATCGGGGGAAATTCCTGCTCTTCTGAACTGCTCCACCACCTTCAACCTCTTAGATAGCTTCTGGGCTTTCTGGCCCTTGGCACTATCAAGTCCTTCCCTAAGCTGAACAGACAAGCCATTGAGATCAAGTCTTGAAAGTATGCCTTTTATAGCCTCTGCACCAATTTCCAGCTTAGCAAAAATATCTATGTAGTCGGCCATGTTCAGATACTCGTTATCGGAGATAACTGAATATATCTCTATACCCTCGATCTTTCTCTGCATAGCAATATAAAAAGCTTCCAGACTTGATGCCTCTTCCTCAAGATCCTCCCTTAATGCTTGGATTCTAGTTTTTACTCTTCTTGATTCTTCCTGAGCTTTAAGTTCATCTTTTGTTTTGGCAAGTGTAGCTGCTTCTTTCTCGGCATCTGATATCCTTTTTTCATAATCAGCCTTTAGGGCTTCCAAAGCTTTACTCAGGTCAGATTCAACATTAGATATAGCTCTGGCCTTCTTGTCCCCATCCATCGATGTGACTATATAGGACGAAAAGTAGATGACCGATTCAACATTCCTTGGAGAGATATCCAGTAAAAGGGACATCTTTGATGGAATGCCTCTGAAGAACCAAACATGTGCAACTGGCGAGGCAAGGTTTATATGACCCATCCTTTCTCTCCTCACGCTGGCTTTGGTAACTTCAACTCCGCACTTATCGCAGACAACTCCTCTGTATCTGATACCTTTATATTTGCCGCAGTAGCACTCATAGTTCTTGGTTGGACCAAATATCTTCTCATCAAACAGACCGTATCTTTCCGCTTTGAACGTCCTGTAGTTGATGGTCTCAGGCTTGGTGACTTCTCCATATGACCATTCCAGGATCTCCTGAGCAGAAGCAAGATATATTTTTATGGCATCAAATTCTTTTAGATCGCTAAGATTTCTCATTTATTTCTCCTCTTCTTTCTTAACTTCTGTAATCCCTTCTCCTTCTTCAGTCATACCTTCTTTAAGATCGTTCTTATCTATAACCACTTCCTCCACCACTTTCACAGCCTCATCATCTTCATCAGGTACTGCTTCATGCTCTTCATAAGAAACTGTGCTCAGACCTATACCCAAACCGTTTATCTGCCTAACCAAAAGCTTGAATGTCTCAGGTATCGTAGACTCGGGTATTGGTTCACCCTGGATTATTGCACTATATGCTCTGGTCCTGCCTATCAAGTCATCTGACTTAACAGTCAACATTTCCCTCAATGTATGAGCGGCACCATAAGCTTCCAAAGCCCATACCTCCATCTCTCCAAATCTCTGGCCTCCAAATTGGGCTTTGCCGCCCAAAGGCTGTTGAGTAATAAGGGAATAAGGACCTGTGGATCTAGCATGAACTTTCTCTTCACTCATATGGATCAGTTTCAAAATGTAGGTTTCACCTACTACTACTTCATTATCAAAATATTCTCCGGTCCTTCCATCAATAAGCTTCCTCTTTCCCGTAACGGGAAGGCCAGCCTCCGACAACTCGTCTTCAATATCACTTTCAAGGACTGACTCCAAGGAAGGTACCTCATAAGATCTGCCAAGTCTTTTACCAGCCATACCAAGCAAAGCCTCCTGGATCTGACCGACATTCATTCTTTTCAGGACTGCTTCTGAGGAGAAAATAATATCAACGGCGTTACCATCTTCCAGATGGGGCATATCAACAGTTGGGACTATGGCAGAAATTACCCCTTTGTTACCATGTCTTCCAGCCAATTTATCACCAATAGATATTTTCTTCTGCTCCGCAACATACACAGTTATCTCCTCAAGGGTTCCTACCGGCAAAGCGTCGTTTTCTTCCCTTGTTACTCTTTTAACACCTATTACTACACCGTGCTTACCATGGGGCATCCTCAATGAGTTATCTCTGACATCCTTGGCCTTCTCACCAAATATTGCTCTCAAAAGTCTTTCCTCTGCTGAAAGGTCAGCCTCACCTTTGGGGGCCACTTTACCTACCAAAATATCCCCGGACTTTACCTTGGAGCCGATCACCACAATACCTTCTTCATCCAGGTTTCTCAGTACATCCTCAGACACGTTGGAAATATCTGCAGTGATCTCTTCAGGACCAAGCTTAGTTTCCAAAACCTTTACAGGGTAATCAGAGACATGAATAGAGGTCAAAACATCCTCTTTTACCAATCTATCAGAAATGATAATTCCATCCTCGAATTCATAACCTTCCCATATCATGTAAGCAACCGTAATATTGGTACCAATAGACAAAATACCACCATCCACAGCGGGACCTTCGAAAAGTATGTCCCCTTCTTTGACTTTCTGTCCTGACACCACTTTCACTTCCTGATTGAAACAAGTATCAAGGTTTGATTTTTCAAACTTGGAGGGCTCATACACAACTTTAGCCCTCTTACCCTCATAGTTGACTTCCACTTTTGCGGCGTCAGCGTATGTGACAACCCCTTTGCCTGTTGCTTTTACAACAGCATTGGAATTCTCAGCTATAGCTTCTTCTATACCTGTACAGACAATAGGCGCCTGGGCCATAACAAGTGGAACTGCCTGGGACATTTGCTGGGTACCCATCAAAGCTCTTGAAATATCGTCGTTGGAAAGGAATGGTATAAGACCTGCAGAAATACCAACTATCTGCCTAGACACAACTTCCATATAATCGGCAAGTGCGGCATCACCCAGGTAAAAACGGCTTCCGGTTCTTAGAGGCACTTGATCAGCCATTAGGTAACCCTTATCATCTGTAGCTACTGCGGCATCGGTAATATTTGCACCCTCCTCCTCATATGCGGCCAAGTAGACTATCTCATCAGTCATTCTCACTTTACCATCAGAACTTTTCTCTAGTTTTATGTACGGTGTTTCAAGAAAGCCATATTTATTAACTCTAGCGTACATAGCCATATAGTTGATAAGCCCAATACTTTGACCTTCAGGAGTCCTAACCGGGCAAATTCTGCCGAATGAGGAATAGTGCACATCTCTAACTGCCATACTGGCTCTCTCTTTGGTAAGTCCCCCTGGACCTAAGACCGAAAGTCTTCTAAGGTGGTCCAATGAGGTAAGGGGATTCTGCTGATCTTGGAACTGAGAAAGCTGTCCTGTTGCAAAGAAGCTATGTATATTTGCAGCCACTGCCCTTGGTGATATCAATATCGAAGGTTGAGGAAGCTCCTCCCTGGGTTGGAGAGACATTCTTTCCTTCACATTTCTCTCCATTCTCAAAAGACCAATTCTGATCTGGTTTTGCAGCAACTCACCAACTCTTTTGACTCTTCTATTCCCCAGATGATCTACATCACTGATCTCTCCAATCCCATTGTTAAGCTCTATCATCCTGGTTACTAGTTTTATAAGATCCTCCAACTGCAACAGCTCAAACTCTGGTTCAATCGGGAAATTCAGACCAAGGGTCTGGTTGGCCTTGAATCTACCAACGTCACCAAGCGAATATCTCCTCTTGTTGAAGAACAAAAGATTCACAAGTTCTCTAGCGTTCTCCAAAACCAAAGGCTCACCTGGCCTCATTTTCCTATAGACTTCTATGCAAGCCTCATCATAAGAAGAAGCCGGATCCTTTGCTAGAGTGGATTCAATAAAGTTCATTTCGGGGTTAGTCTCAACGGCTGCAAAAGCATCCCTTATCTGATCCTCTTCTGTCAGGCCAAATATCCTCAGCAATGTGGTGACGGTCATCTTTCTCTTTCTGTCCATCCTGACGCTGATCACTCCGGTCCTGGATGTTTCGAATTCCAACCATACGCCGTTCTTTGGAAGAACCTTAGCACTGGACAAAAACTGCCCTGTGGTGGGGGAAACCTCTCTATCAAATAGGACACCTTCGGATCGGATCAATTGGTTGACTATAACTCTCTCTACACCATTTATAATGAAAGTTCCCCTCGGTGTCATGAGGGGAATATCGCCCATATATATAGTTTGTTTGTTTTCCTTCTTATTAATGGGGTCCTTGAGAACTGCGTCTATGTACCAGGGGGCATCGTAGTTCCTGCTGTCATGAAGGGCTTTTTCCAAGGTAAGATTGGGGTCGCCTATAACTGAATTGGAAAGCTCAAGGATCCACCCTCTTCCAGAGTAGTCCTCTATAGTGCCTAATTCACCCAATACTTCGTTGATGCCATCATCCAACAACCACTTATACGACTCCAATTGAACGTCGGATAGATCCGGCAACGGCAGGTTGACTTTTCTTTTAGAAAAACTATGTCGCATTATTTTTTACGTACTTTTTTAAATGCAAATCAGAGAACCTATAATACTACTAAGCAACCGCCTTTTAGGACAAAAGGAAAGTTATCACAAGAGGGTTTATATGTCAACCCCCTGTGCCTAAAGTCTTAAATTATAATAACCCCGCTTTGTCTATAGGCCAAAACCTAAAGACAACCCTGCCCAACATGCGGTCTGCTTTTACCAGTCCAAAAACCCTAGAGTCAGCAGACTCTGTACGATTGTCCCCCAAAACAAAATAATACCCGTCTTCAATTCTAACAGATCTACCCTCTTTCATGCTTGGCCCATCGGTGGTGCAGATACCGTCTGTCAGGTAATCCTCTTGTAGCTTGTATCCCTTGCCATCCGTATAGATATATACGCCACAATCTTTTATCTTCACTACATCCCCAGGCAGACCTATCACTCTTTTTATATAGTCTATATTATCATTGCCTGGAGGGTTAAGAACCACCACCTCTCCTCTCTCGAAGTCTTTGAAATGTTTGGTAACTTTCTCTACCAAGATCCTTTGGCCTGTGTGAAAATTGGGTTCCATACTTGCACCGAAAACTAACTCAGGCATGGCAATCCACATATAGATGACAAAAAGTACCACGGCAGAGCTAAAGAACGTTTCCAACATTTCCAAAATAAACTTCTTCACAGACATCGAGTTATTCTATAATATAAAGCAATCTAAACCAACATATGAAGATAACTAAGCAACAAAAAAAGACCATTGCCCAAAGTTACAAAGAATCAACTGTAAAGGAACTTGCTGATAGGACGGGACTCAGTGAAGTTGAAGTCGAGCAGTACCTGAGTAAAAAGGGCAAGGAGGCAAAGGTTGAGAGACCAAAAGACGAACTGCCAAGTTACACATCTTTGAAGGATCTAGTCTTGATATTGAGGATGAACCTCCCTTTCCTACTAGTCCTGTTGGTCGTCATAATTGCGGTATTTGCAAACTCCCTTAAAGGTGCTTATGTATCTGATGATATTGCAACCTACGTCGACAATAAGGAACTGGCAAACTTCGATACAGTTTTGAAATCGCAGGTTAAAATCCAAACACTCATACTTTACATCTCATACAATACCTTTGGTGGAAACCCCATATTCCTGCACAGCGTATCAATACTTACACATTACCTGGTAACAGTCGTGGCTTTTGTACTTCTATATATGAGATTCGGCAAGAAACCGGCTTTGATAGCAGCCACTCTATTTGCCGTTCACCCAGTTGTTACAGAAGTAGTATCTTGGATTTCTGGCATAAACTATGCCTATCAATCCATCAAGACACTTATACTGTTGATCCTATTCACCTTGTACAGAAACTCGAACAATAAAAAATACCTAATCGCGGCAGTAATCTACTTCCTGATCCTAAACCTTATGAGTGTCAATCCATGGTCGCTCGTAATTCCAGCCACCATAGTCGCATGGGACCAGTTCATACTTCAGAGCAAGATAAATTTCAAAAAACTTCTGGTTTTTGTTCCACTACTTGCAGTTTCAGTTCTAATATTTATGTGGAAACTTATGCCTGTAGCCTCGGATAGAGTAAGCATGCTGTACGCACACCCCGAGGAAAGGTCCCCATACTGGCTAACCTTTCCGTACACTGTCTTTATGACTTTCAGGCTAATGATATTTCCTGATAAACTCACGCTTTACCACGAAGGTGAGGTTCTGACACCCCTTTTCTTCACTATCACCAGGATATTCTTGGTAGTAATGATCTTCTTAATACCATATCTCATAAGGAAGAACAGAACGATTGCCGGTCTTATTCTAGTCATCTATGCTTCACTAATTCCCGCTTTAAGTCCTGTACAAGTGGCTTGGTTCATGGCCGAAAGGTACCTCTATCTGGGTCTTGCCTTCTTCTGTCTCATGCTTGGATTCCTGTTCCTATATATAGAGAAGAAAAGCAATAAAAAGTACGTGGCCCTTATCTTAACCATACTCCTATTCTTAGCCTATTCTGTAAGAACCATGGTAAGAAATGTGGACTGGAGATCCCATAAGAATCTTTGGTTCGCTACATATAAAGTATCTCCAAGCAGTCCCAAGGTACACAATAACTTGGGAGATATCTATACCAGGGAGGGCAATTATGAAATGGCAATATATCATTTCAAAAGGTCTGGAGAGATCAGCCCCAACTTTGATGCTGCACATTTCAACCTGGGAAGAACCTACTATATAACAAGACAAATTGACCTGGCTAAGCAGAAATTCATGGGTGCTCTTAGAGTCAATCCCACTTTGTACCAGGCCTACTATATGTTGGGGGTAATAGAATTTGATGCAGGAAATCTTGATACTGCGCAAGCGTATTTTCTAAAAGCTCTGGAAATAAACCCAGCAGATCCTGAAACTCTACGTGCTATGCAGATGCTAAACTCTCGACAAGTCCAAACGACTCAACCGTTGGCACCGTGACATTTCTTGTATTTCTTACCGCTGCCACAGGGGCAAGGATCATTTCTACCCACTTTCTCTACATTTGATTTCACTTCCTGTACCTTGAACCTGGGGTTTTCCTGTTGTGACCTAACCTCCAAAGCTTCGTCAGATACACCCGTTTCGAGCTCTCCCTGTTGATACTCTACGTGTCTTCGAACCGGGGTCTTCTGCTGGGGCATCTGAGCCGAGTCAAACTTTGAAAGCCTGTCTGCTATTGCCGCATACATTTGTGATACCAGTATTTCAAATCTCTGATGGCCTTCTTTCTTGTATTCCACCATAGGATCCCTTTGAGCATAACCTCGAAGTCCTATACCCTCTCTAAGATGGTCCATATCTACCAGGTGCTCCATCCAAAGAAGATCAATTATCGGGAGGCTGAGCTGGGATACGATCTGCATCCAGGCTATGTTGCCAAAAGCCTTCTTGTTCCTGGCCCATACTTCATTGTCAAAACCTACACTAGACAACTTCTCAAGGTACCAATCCTCGAACTCAGAATTTCCCTGCAGGGCTTCTAGTATCCTTCTCCTCAACCTGTATACTACTTCTCTGTGGACGTTTATAACATCATCCATCTCAACCACGCTCTTCCTTCTGTCAAAGTTGAAACCCTCTACCTTCTTCTGGGCATTCTCTATGGCCTTTGAGACTATACCTGCCTCAAGCGGGGTACTATCATCCAAACCAAAACGGTTCATAAGACTTTCTACTTGCGCTCCACCGAAAACTCTCATCAGATCATCTTGCAAAGATACAAAAAACCTTGAGGACCCGGGATCTCCCTGCCTCCCGGACCTACCTCTCAACTGATTATCTATCCTTCTGGACTCATGCCTTTCTGTACCAATCACGTGCAAGCCGCCTAAGGACCTAACCTCTGCCTGCAGCTCCGAGGTTGGGGGGTCACCACCCAAGATGATGTCTACCCCTCTACCAGCCATGTTCGTAGAAACTGTGACAGCACCTTTCCTACCAGCCTGGGCAATGATCAAAGCTTCTTTATCATGGTTCTTGGCATTCAGAATTTCATGGGGCACACCTTTCCTCTTAAGAAATTCATGCAAAAACTGTGATTTCTCAACCGAAGTGGTACCCACAAGAACCGGCTGACCTTTTTTATTGCATCTCTCAACTTCCTCGGCAACAGCTCTGAACTTACCGGCTTCTGTTTTGTAGATCAGATCATTACTATCTACTCTGGACACCGGTTTATTTGTAGGGATAGATACAACCTCAAGCTTATATATCTTGAAAAACTCCTCCGCCTCAGTAACTGCGGTACCGGTCATACCAGCCAGCTTTTCGTACATCCTAAAGTAGTTTTGATACGAGATCTCGGCCAGTGTCTTGGATTCCTGTTGAATCTCCACACCCTCCTTGGCCTCAATGGCCTGATGCAGCCCATGGGAATACCTATTTGATGGAAGAAGCCTACCGGTGAACTGGTCCACGATCACTACCGCGCCATCTTTCACCACATAGTCCCTGTCTTTCTCATAAAGAGTACGGGCGGAGAGAGCCTGCTCCAAAAGATGCACCATCTCAAAGTCCTGTTCATAAAGGTTTGCTACACCCACCATCTTCT
>JBAZBO010000007.1:0-20683 GCA_041671425.1 Patescibacteria group bacterium
CTCACGGTAGTGATATAGATTACCTTTTGGAGAAAGTACCCAAGGAAAGGATAAATGACGTCATCTTGTTTGATGCCTCTGACTCTGAGAGACCTTTGGGGCTGAATATATTGGAGTCAGAGACTGAGGAGCAAAAACATATGAATGTGAACTCATTCATAGCTTTGTTGTATAAACTTTATGATCCAAACAAGACCGGTATCATGGGACCCATGCTGGAGAGAGCTATCAGGAACGTTATGCTTACTGCAATGGTAGATCCTGAAAGTACCATGGTGGACGTGCTTAGGCTTTTGATAGACCAGCAGTATGTGAACAAGTTCCTGGTAAAGCTTACTGATCCACTGGTGAAAAGATATTGGACTGATGAAATAGCCCAAACTAGTGATTATCATAAAAGTGAGAGGATGGGATATTTTGTGTCAAAGTTCGACCGTTTCGTAACAGAGACTACGATGAGGAGGATCATTGGGCAGCCAAAGTCCGCCTTTAATATTGCTAAGGTGATGGCTGAAAGGAAGATCCTTTTGGTGGACCTTTCTAAAGGAAGGATCGGGGAAGAAAATTCCAATTTCCTTGGGCTTTTGCTTGTTCCCAAGATTTTGTCAGCGGCTTTGTCTAGAGCTAATCTCTTGGGCAAAGAAGAATTTCCAAACTTCTATCTGTATGTAGATGAATTCCAGAATTTTGCCACACCTGACTTTGCGACCATATTGTCTGAGGCTAGGAAGTATAAGCTCAATCTCACCGTCGCCCATCAATTTATAGCTCAGCTTACGGATGATATTAAAGAAGCAGTTTTTGGGAACGTTGGAACAATGGCTTGCTTTAGAATAGGTGCCGATGATTCTGAATATTTGAAGGAACAGTTCGATCCTGTTTTTACCCAAAGCGACCTCATAAATCTACCCATAGGTAACTGCTATACACGCTTGTTGGTTTCTGGCCAGCCCACACCGCCTTTTTCGTTGAAAGTTGATTGGGATAGGATAAATGCCACACCCAAAAATCCTGATGTCGCTCAGGCGATCAGGGAGCATTCTAGGATGACCTATGGAAGAGATGCCCAAGAGGTTGAGGAGTATATCAATAAGCGTGCAGGATTCACCGAAGAGAAGATCTCTTTTCCAGAGCCTGGATTGGGGAACCTTCCCTTCTGACAGCTCCTGTCATAAAACACTGTGGTTTTATTGTATAATCACCTTGATGCCCTTTCTTAAGCTTTTTGGGAAGAACAAACCAAATACCCCTCAAAGTTTTGTGGTCGTAGGAGTGGATTCGAATGATGTTGTCTGCCTTAGGGTTGAGACATCAGATGGAAATGTAAAGATAGTTGGTGCTGAGAAACAAGGTATCCCTAACGGATCCGTTATCCTTGGTAACATAGAAAATCCCTCTGCTGTTCTTATGGCTTTGGGTGAGTGTCTGGATAGGTTGGATAAAATAGATGAGAATTTGGAGGATGCACCGAAGGATATGGTTTTTGTTCTTAGCGGAGGTAATAGCTTGGGTCTTATGACAGCAGCTAAAGTAAGAAGAGATGGAACAAAACCTCTGTCTGTGAAGGAGCTTGATCTTGTCTACAAAAAGACGACTGAAGCCTCCCTTATGAAGATGCAGTCGGAACTTCTGGTTCAGAAAGGAAATTCCGAAATAGATATGGAGCTTGTCACCTCTTCAGTGCTGTATACAAGACTTGATGATAAGAACGTACTTAACCCAGTTGGTATGGAATGCAGCACTTTGGAAATGGCCATATTCACCTCGTTTGCGCCTAAGGAACACCTGAAGATGTTGAATAAGCTGGCCAAAAGCGTTGGGTTCAAGCTAATAGGTCAGGGTTATGATGTGTTTTCATTAGTGAACACCATGGAAAAGACTGATCTGGAGAACATAAACTATGTTCTTATTCATATGGGAAGTGATTTCACCAACGTTGGGATAATTTTCGGTGGTGGTTTGATCACGACCAAAGTCCTTCCTGTAGGCAGAGATCATTTTGCCAAGGAGATATCGCAGGAGCTTGGGATTGCATATCGGGAAGCTGATGAGATGCTTTCCAAATACAGTTCTGATAGCCTAAGTGAAAGTGAGAATCTTATGGTCAGGAATGCCCTTCAGGATGTGTTAAAGATCTGGCTGTCCGGTGTTGAGCTTCTGTTTGCAGAGTTCTCTGGTATAAAGACGTTTGCATCCAGGATATATTTGGCGGGTGAGGGATTTGATGTGCCTGACATCTACGAAGTGCTGGTAACTGAACCATGGACTAAGTCTATACCTTTCAGAGAACCCCCGGAGTTTAGCAAGCTTCCCCTTTCCGAGATTTCGGTAATATCCGATCTTTCCGGTAAAGCCACGTCGTTAGAATGGACCATGCCTGCAACATTATCTATTTCATTTTTGGACCGATAAGTTATGACCAGAGTAGAAATTGATCTGAACGAAGATATCATCTCCATACTGAACAAGCTTCAGAATATAAACGATACTGGGTTGGACTTGTATATTCCTGTTGGGGCAGCCATTTTTGACAATATCCTGAACCTCAAACTGCTGAGGAAAGAGATGGAGAAAACGGGTCACGTTGTCCACTTCATTACTGATGATGAGGTGGGTAATACTCTTATTAGCATGCTGGATACAGATACGTCCACCAGCTTTATGCCAGAGGATTTTGGCAATATCTCTATGTCCTCTGCTGGGGGGCTGCTCTCAAAGATCCCTGCTATTTTGGGTGGATTGCTGCCCAAGGCAAAAGTTCCTGCCATAAATTCAAAAGCCCTTTTGCTCATACCATTGGTTCTTGCCCTTTGTGCGTTCGGTTTGTACAAACGCGCTGGTACCCTTAGGGCTGATATAAAGATTGTTGTGGCGTCACAGTCTACGGCCAGAAGTATTTCTATGAAGGTGAAAAAAGATGCTGAGTCCAGTGAGGAACTTAGTGTTTTAGGTGGCAAAGCAGTCAGTGCAGTTTTGGTAGAAAAAGCCGAATCCACCACTACAGGAGAAAAACTTGTGGGGGAAAAGTCCGAAGGCAAGGTCACGATTTTCAATAAGACTTCTGATGAAGTAGATTTGGATGAGGGAACTGAGCTCAATTTTGATGACGGAGACGAGGACTTGGTTTTTGTTCTTACTGAAGACATTACTATTCCTGCTATTTATGAAAAAGATCCCACAGATCCTTCCTCTGTCCTTGTTCCCGGGGAGGTTGAGGCCGATATAGAAGCTTCTGATATAGGCGCGAAATTCAATATAGATGGGGGTGAAACAATGGGGGTAGAGGGTTATAAGAGGTCAGAGCTTGTGGCAGAGGTAGTAGAAGATCTTACCGGAGGAAAGAGTGAGACGAGAAAGATAGTTTCAGAAAAGGACAAAACTGATCTGTCCACCAGTACCTTGAGTAAGGTAACTGCTGGAGCTGAGGAGGCATTGAAGAAGAACTTGTCTGTGGGTCAGAAATTGATAGAAGGTTCATCCTTGGTGTCGATCCAGAAGGAGACATATAGCAAAGCTGTGAATGAGGAGGCAGAAAAACTTGAACTTGTCATGGAAGTCACGGTATCGGGGCTTACATATTCGGAAGATGACTTGAACGACCTTCTGGACAAGTTGGTGGCAAAATCTATGCCTGAGGAATATGTGATATCGGATGAGGGTAGAGTGGTAGAGGTTGATGTGTTGGGAAATACTGATAGCAGCATCCTATCCTCGGTTGAAGCAGACCTGCAAGTAACCTCGAAGACCTATGTGGTTCCCAACATATCAGAAGATGATCTTAAAGATAGATTAAAAGGAAAATCTTCGCAGGAAGCAGAGAGGATCATTGGCAGTCTGAAGGACATAAGATCATATACGGTAGAAATAAGAGGTGGTATCCCCCTGTTTAAGAAGGTACCAAAGGATATTGATAAGATATCCATAGAGATCACTAAATCTGATGATTAAAAAATCACCTGCCAAATCTACGAAGTCTGAGATATTCTTAGGTGTCGATTATGGATCCAGAAACATTGGCCTGGCTTTTGGAAGAGGTGGTCTAGCGCAGCCTTTGAAGATTATTTCAGGAAAAAATCAAGCATCTGCGATAGAAGATATCGTGCGTGTCGTGATAGAAAATGGCGTTGATAAAGTAGTGGTAGGTCTTCCTCTTACTGCTGATGATAAGGAAACAGCTCAATCCCTTGAAACTAGAAGGTTTGCAAAGATCTTAAAGATAAAGCTGAAGAGGCCCGTAGAATTTGTAAACGAGTACGAGACTTCCCTGGATGCTTCCAAAGCAATGTTTGGAATGGGCTTTTCCAGAAACAGGCGTGAGCAGCACGACCACTTCTCGGCGGCACTGATATTGAAAAGTTACTTTGAACTTAACTTGTGAATTTCGTTATCATCCATGACGGTAAAGTACTTGGACTTTTGACTAAGGCAACTTAATTCTGCTAATCTTTAGACATGAACTTTATCGAGATTGCTGTTTTTGGCTACATCATCTTGGGATCCATATACGGTTTGTATGTTTTGGCTATAGGAAGCAGCCCCTGGTATTCCCTTCCTTTGAACGTGATTGGTGGACCCATTGTTGTTCTGTATCATTTGATCAGAGGTCTTTTCTACAAATCAAGGAATCATAATCTGTAATGTACAAAAATCTTTTTAAGGCCAAAAAGGCAGTGATCTTCGACCTTGATGATACTTTGGTAAAGACATCTCCCCTTTGGGATGCTGCTCTACGCTCTGTGTGTGAGGGTATAGGGACTGTCTGGCCCGGTTTCGGGAGGTTCGTAGGAGTAAGGCTTGAGGTTATTTGGGATAGGATCGTCTCAGACGAGACATATACAAAGATCACAATGCCTATATCGGAACTGGTGCAAAAGACTGTGCAGAAATTCCTTCAGCTTGTTGCTGAGAGTGATATAGAAGAGAGTGAGGGTTTCTGGGAGCTGGTGTATGAATTGAAGGAGGATAAGAAGTTCAAGATAGGATTAGTCTCAAATTCCCCCAGGAAGGTTGTAGAAAGTGTATTTGCCAAGCTGGGGATAAGCCAGATCTTTGATGCCATAGTCTGTGGTGATGAGGTTAAAAGGCCAAAGCCAGATTCAGAAATGTATAAGAAAGCGGCTAAACTACTGGAGGTTAGCCCAAGGCATATAGTGGCATTTGAAGACTCTCCTACAGGTGCAAAAGCATCGGTTGCTGCAGGTTGTACGACCATTGTGGTATATGATGCCACATTCTCTGAGTCAGATTATCCCAAGCAGGTGGCTACCATGATCTCTGGCTTTGATGATGTAGTAGGAAGAATGGACCTGACCTTTAGGGAAACCCTGGAAAAGACCGCTCAACAGCTTGAGCAGGAGAGAAAGCAGGAGCAGACCCCACAGAGTTGATATATAATCCCCCGGATGAAAGCCAATAAAGCTAAATATTACATTAAGACCTTTGGTTGCCAGGCCAATATTGCAGACTCCCACCTGGTTTCTTCTATCCTGGAGGCTATAGGTGTGCAGAAAGCCAAAACCATGACTGATGCGGATGTTTTGGTAGTCAATACCTGTTCGGTAAGGCAAAAGAGTGAGGATAAAGTATATGGTATAGCCAAGAAACTGAAGGGAAGACCCAAGCCTTTTGTGATCATGTCCGGGTGTATGGTTGGGTCTGCGGTTGGAGAAAGGAAGAGATTTGAACTTTCTGTCCTTCAGAAAAAGACCCCTTGGGTTGATCTATATCTTGACCCCTCCAGAATAAAAGACCTGCCAGAGCTCCTTTTGGAAAGGGGGATTGGTATTGAAACCCCGAATATCTGGGAAGTGGCCCAAGAGCATTTTCTTAAAAAGATCTATGAAGACTTTGCGATCGTGAATATATCCTATGGTTGTGACAACTTCTGCAGTTACTGCGTGGTGCCTTACAGTAGGGGAGAGGAGGTATCCAGGTCAAGGGAAGATATCATTAGAGAAGTGCAAGGATTTCTCATAGAGGAACACGGGAAGTTGTTGCTATGTGGTCAGAACGTCAATTCCTGGGGGCTTAGTAAGGACGAGAAGGCAAAGGTCAGGATAGGTAGTACACAGAAACTTCCTTTTGCTCAACTTCTAAGGGAGGTGCACGATCTTGAGGGGGTTAAAGAGATATCATTCTTGTCATCCAACCCGTTTGATTTCACTACGGATCTTGTAGATGCAGTTGCACTACCAAAGATTTCCAATTACATACACATTGCCGCGCAATCTGGGAATAACGACGTCCTCAAAAGAATGAACCGCAGGCATACTGTTGAGGAGTTTATTAAGCTAATAGATCTCTTGAAGCAGGCAAAATCTAGATTGGAACTTGGAACGGACATAATAGTGGGGTTCCCAGGTGAAACCGAAGACCAGTTTATGGATACTGTGAGATTGTTTCAAAAAGTTAAATTCAACGTTGCGTTCATCTCCATGTACTCTGAAAGACTTGGTACCTTTGCGCAGAAGAATTATGAAGATGATGTGACTTTGGCTGAAAAAAAGAGAAGACATGCCTATCTCACAAAAGTTTGGAAGGAGAGTTTGGGTGCATAACACAATTTTTGTTGTACTGGGTCCAACCTGCTCAGGTAAGACTTCTTTAGCTATAGACCTTTGTAAGAAGTATGCCGGTGAGATCATCTCAGCCGACTCAAGGCAGCTTTACAAACATATGGACATTGGAACAGGCAAGTCCCCAGTTGATCCAGCTTTGTCCATGGAAAAAGGTGATGAGAAATGGCGGATCGATGGCGTAGATATCTGGGGTTATGATCTGGTAGAACCAAACGAGTTCTTCACAGTCCACGATTATGCATTGTTTGCCCTCAAGAAGGCTAGGGTATTGATGAAAGAGAAAGTAGTTTTCTTGGTAGGCGGTACGGGATTTTACATCGATACCGTTACGGGAAACGTCACTTTATCTGGTATATTGCCGAATTTTGAGCTAAGAAATGAACTTAAAAGCAAGACGCTAAATGAGCTCCTTATTCTCGCAACGTCGTTAAATGTAAGCGTTAAAAATGAGTCGGAGATGGGCAACAAACAAAGGTTGATAAGAACTCTTGAAAAGGCGCAAATGGGGGAAAAAGATTCTATACCACTCCCCTATCTTACGGACGCACAGTACGTACTCATCGGACTAGAGGCGGAAAGAAGTTTTCTGTACCAAAAGGCTGATGATTGGGTTGTTAAGATTTGGGGTAATGGCTTGGTTGATGAAGTTGAGAATCTTAGAAAGCTTGGGTATGGAAATTCCCCCAAGCTTAAGTCTCTTATCTACGGACAGGTTTCTGATTATATAGATGGAAAGGATACCGAAGCTGACTGTGTGCAGAAGATGAAGTATGCCATGCATTCTTACATAAGAAGGCAGGAAACCTATTTTAAGAAGGTGCGCAATATCCACTGGTATGATGTGAGTGAAGACAGTTACAAGCAAAACGTATATAATCAGGTGGAAAGATATGTTGGATAAACAAGTCGTTATTTCAATAAAAATCATGCTAGTAGCAGCGTTTTTGGTGCTGTGTGGTTATATCATCTACAAGCTGGCCCCTGTATTTGGTTTGATGTTCATATCCCTTTTCTTGGTTGTGGCTGTGGAACCTATGGTGAAATCTTTCTCTGGTATTACTCTTATGAATAAACCCTTGTCGCGGGGCTTCTCGGTTGTTGTTTCGTACCTTATCTTGGTTCTAGTCCTCGGGTTGATAGTGACGCTTGGTCTCCCTCCAGTTATTGTACAAATCCAAAATTTACTGTCAGGTCTTTCCAAGCTCCCGGAGACAATAAACTTGGGGTCGAATATAAAGATCACCTTGGCGGATCTTGTGCCTTCGTTTTCCAAGATCTCAGGAAGCCTTTTGACCACAACCTATTCTATAGTCGCTAACGTTGCCTCTATCTTTAGCGTACTTGTTTTGTCTGCCTATATATCTTTGGATTGGGTTAATCTCAAAATGCGTTTTGCCAATCTATTTCCTGAAAATACTTCAGAGGATGTTTCATTCATTATGAACAAGATTGAGGACAATATTGGCAATTGGGTCAAGGGTCAGTTGGTTTTGATGCTGGCCATAGGAAGTATGAGTTTCGTGGCGCTGAAGAGCCTTGGAATATCTTCTGCTTTGGCCTTGGCACTGATAGCGGGCCTTCTGGAGATCATCCCAATGCTTGGACCCACTATCTCGGCTATTCTGGCAACGGTAGTTGGTTTTTCTGAAGATCCTCTAAAGGGTGTGATTGTATTGGCACTTTTCATATTGATTCAACAGATAGAGAATAATTTCCTTGTCCCCAGGGTTATGCAGAAGGTCTCGGGTTTTAGCCCAGTAGTAATAATATTCGCCCTTTTGATTGGCAGTAGGTTCTTTGGAGTAATGGGCGCGGTCTTGGCAGTCCCTTCGGTTATGATGGTCTCTATCGTTGTGAAGAGGCTATTGAGATATCCCTCTTAATTTAGTGCAGGAAGTCTATAAGCCAAATTCTGTTTTAGGTGATCATCTATCTATGCTCCAACTTTGTGCCTCGCCGAGCAGGCTGATAACGGCACTTTCGTGGATTGCTGCTAGTAGGATTGCCCGTTTCACTCTTCTTCCGTGCCCGAAGGTTTAGGAAAAAGCTCGTCTCTGTTGCTCTCAAAAGGTGTTGACTCACCCTCTGTGTCCTTTTCGTTTCCGGAAAGGACCACCAGCACTTACGTGTCGGGGGTTACCCCCCGTCCTATTGCCCTACGCAGTTTGGACTTTCCTCCCTCCACCAAAGGCGGAGAGCGATCACCAGACTTCCTGCAGCCGTTATTCTAACACCTGGAGCTTGTGATATCATATCAATATGCCTGAAGAGCTCGATCCTCAGAAATATCATGTGCTAAGCCCAAAAAAGAAAAGAGCTGTTTTCGTTCTTTTGGCTGCTATGGTATTCCTTGTACTTCCACCGCTTCTTTACATATACTACGATTTTGCTATCAACAGACCCTCACAGACAGAAGATGAAGTAACGATACAGATCAATAAAGGGGAGAGCGTATATGATATAGCAGGCATACTTTACGACCATGACGTTCTAAATTCAAAATATCTTTTTACACTGTATGTCCTGGCCACAAACAAGGACAAAAATATCCAGGCTGGAGTCTATATGGTTCCGCCAGGCATGTCTATTGTTGAGCTTGCTGATCTTTTGCAATATGGTACCAACGATCAGAAGGTGACTTTGCTAGAGGGTTGGAGAGTAGAGGAATATGCTAGGTTGCTATCAAAGACTTTTGGTGATGTGGATTACGAGGCTTTTGTGTCTTATGCCAAACCTTCAGAAGGCTTTTTGTTTCCCGATACATATGAGTTTAGATATGACTCCAAGGAGAAGGATATTGTAGAGGCTATGAAGTCCAACTTTGAAGCAAAAACGGCGGGTTTATTTGGCGCTGAAGTTTTGGATTCCCTTGGCCTCACGCAGAAGGAGGTTGTTATCCTTGCCTCTATAGTGGAAAGGGAAGTAAGGGATAAGTCTGATAAAGCCGTCGTAGCAGGTATTCTCACAAAGCGCTATAAGCAGGGCATGACTTTGGGCGCTGATGCTACCACTCAATACATGGCTGCTCTTCTTCGAGTTGGGTGCGAAATGGCCTCTGATGGTATTTGTCCTTCTGATAATCTGGAGGAGGGAGTGGATTGGTGGCCAAATGATCTTACCCAGGAGGAGATCGCTTACGATAATCCTTTCAATACGAGGAAGGTAGTAGGTCTGCCCCCTGAACCCATCTGCAATCCTGGTTTGGAGTCTATCGGAGCTGTTGTGAAAAGCGTGCCTACCCAATACAATTACTACCTTACAGACAAGGATGGTATAACCCACTATGCTGTTACCTTGGAAGAACACAATAGCAATATATACACCTATCTTAGGTAGGGCTGTTCTCTATCAAAGCCTTTTCCACCATTTCTTTGGAGACGAAAAAGCCCCTTTCTAGAAGTATTCTTTCCTCTATTAATATCTTTATATCATTGCTCACAGCTAGTACTAGGCAGTCTTCAAAGCTTGAATTTATATCCAGAGTTTCTCTGTCACGCTTTATCCTTATATAGGCTAGGAAAGTATTTGAGGTGTATTGGTATAGGCTGATGCTGCTTATCTTGGTTCCAAACGCATTCAGAGTTCTTATGAATGTGTTATGCATGCGGGGTACAGTGAAGTTTTGGGAACTGATGATGTTGCTTATACAATTTGCCGTTACGGTAATTGGGAGGAGATAGTTGATCCCCTTGCAAAAGAAATAGGCTGTATCACCCACTATGGTGAGAAAACTTATCTTTCTCGTCACATGTAAATACTATTTGGAAAATATTAAAAAATCATTAAAGTTATTTAGATTTGGCAAGTTTATCTATCTCTTTCATCAGAGCAATTATCCTAGCTGTGAGGTTGAATTCTTTCTGCTCCCAATAATCATAGGATGCGTTCTCCCTCAGATCTTTGTTATCTTCTGCAGCGAGGCCCTTTTCCATGGTAACTCTGGTCCTTTCCTCTCTAAGCTTCACAAGCCCATCTCTTAATGTTTTTAGTTTTTCCTGCTTACTAGTGACCATGTTGGTATTTATACCAAAAGATGTTGACTTGCAGCAAGCCCCGTATTACAATCTAAAATGTAAGGGTCGAGATGCAAAGACCCCAGGGAGACCTGGGGATTTTTTATGGGTTTCTAGGACCTGTTCCTAAAGTATTCGATAGTTGCTTTCAGGCCTTCCTCTGCTTTTACTGTTGGTTTCCACCCAAGCTCTTTCTTTGCCAATGTGATATCCGGCTTTCTTTTGAGAGGATCATCTTCAGGCAGTGGTTTATAGATAATCTCCGATTTTGATCCTGTAACCCTTATTATCTTTTCGGCTAATTCTTTTATGGTGTATTCCTCAGGATTACCTACGTTAACGGGACCAATGAACCCCTCCTTGTTCATCATCTTGTACATGCCGTCTATCAGGTCACTTACGTAGCAGAAGGATCTGGTTTGAGAGCCATCTCCATAGATGGTAATAGGCTCATTTCCCAGCGCTTGGATTATGAAGTTGGACACGACTCTACCATCATTTTTGGCCATTCTTGGACCGTAGGTATTAAAAATCCTTATCACTCTTATTTCTATGTTGTGCTGCCTGTGATAGTCAAAGAACAAAGTTTCTGCCACCCTTTTACCCTCATCATAACAAGCTCTTGGTCCTATGGTATTGACATTTCCCCTGTAATCTTCCCTTTGAGGGTGTACCAGGGGGTCACCATATATCTCTGACGTGGATGCTTGCAAAACCCTCGCTTTGTGTCTCTTTGCCAGACCAAGAATGTTGATCACGCCCATCGTGTTTGCCTTTACAGTTTTTACTGGGTCTATTTGGTAATGGATTGGTGAAGCTGGGCACGCCAGATTGTAGATTTGATCTATCATTATGTCGTCCAGGAATAATGGCTCCACAATATCGTGATTTACGAATTTGAAATTTGGGTGGCCCACTAAGTGATGGATATTACTTTTGTCCCCCGTGAACAAATTATCTATACATACAACTTTTTCTCCTTTTTCAATAAGAAGGTCACACAGATGGCTTCCCAAGAACCCCGCTCCCCCGGTTACAACTATAGTTTTCATAAGCCTAGTTTAGCAGAATTTCATTGGTTGTGTGGCGTTTTCTATGTAAAATGGTTGTATATGCTCTTCGGTGATTTCCCGGTAAATGACGATTGGATATTTGTTAGGCAAGTCAAAGCGTTTCTTCAGGGTAACTTCAGACTACACGCCATGCTGGATCCCTCCTTTGTGGCCCAGGGGTTGTTGGGTACACTTTGGGCTAAGGTTTTTGGAGCCAGTTTTATTTCACTACAAATACTCACCCTTCTTGTGACTTTCATCTTTGTCTACGGTATATATAAGGTTCTCAGGTTGCTGGGGGCTCGAAAAAGCGTGGCCGTCCTTACCTTAATAACAGTTTTCTTTAACCCTCTTATATACACATCGGCTTTCTCCTTTATGACAGAAAACTATTTTCTCATGTTCTTCATATGGACTCTTTACTTCTACTTGAAGTTTTTCTACACCAGCAGATATTACTATGTCTTATTAGGTTCTTTCTTTTGTGCATTGTCACTTCTGACGCGTCATATTGGATTGGTTACTTTCATAGGATTTGCTATGGCGGTTGTTTTAGGGAAGAAGGTTTCGTATTCCAAAGCCAGGACCATTTTGGTTGCTGTGGCGCCTGTGGTTGTTGGAGTGTGTGTATATATGTTCTGGCCAAAATATGGAGCTCACAATCTTTCAACTTTGTTTATTGATCCAGAGCTTATCTTGTACAGAGTAAAAATTGTCCTTCTATCGTTACATTATTTTCCGTGCTTTATCATGCCTCTGATTATTGGAGTAGCGGTTGATTATAGCCGCAAGACCAGGGTTGTTTTGATTGCGGCTAGTTTGATACTGGCAGTTTTTTTATTTAGAATGGACATCTTCCCGGCAGGTAACATCCTTTATATCGAGTCCCTACATACAAAATCTGATTTTAGGTCAAACTTTAGTTTCTTTGATAATGTTCTGTTCAAATCAATATTATCTATATTGATATCCTTTACGTGTATAAAGTTCCTGCACCTTGTGGCGGGCACCCTTAATCGTAAGAAACCAAACGTAGTTCATATCTTTTTAGTTCTTGTGTTTATAGGTATGTTCGGTACAGTCTTTATTGGAACTGATTTCTACGACAGGTACCTCTTACCTGCCTTCATTCCCTTTTTGGCCTTGTTTGTTTTGGTTTTCATTAAAAAATTATCAGTAAGCAAAAAGTCTGTGCTTTGCCTAATCCTGGTAGCTTTCATCTCCATAGCCTTGCAGCATGAGTTTATGTCAACCATGGGGCTTAAATGGAAGCAGGCTTATGCATTACAAAAAGATACAGGGTATCTTACACAGATAATTGTAAATGATACCTATGTTAATCACGTCGTTTCCGAGAATGAGAACGATTACTCTGGTTTGATAGAGATGCGCGCAAGTTTTGATCCAAAATGTTATGTTCAAGACTACACTTTGGATTCAGGTGCTGGGTGGCAAATAGTTAGTGAGGGAGTCGACAACTTTATCCAAAGGCACATCAAAAACCCCAGGATCTATGGTGGGAGGAAGAAGAACTCTATGCCAAAAGCAAAAAATAACCTTGATATTTTGTTATATAACGAGCGATATTTTTCACTGTTATATGACCTTGTCGGAAAAGAGGCTTATGTGGGTAGCTGGTGTATAAAAGACTAGATGTATCTCAAGCGGCCTTCCAGGCCAGGTCTGAGATTTTGGTGGGATCTGAAAAACTCTTCTAACACTTCCTGAGCGGAGGTTGTTACTACTTTTGATGCCTTTTCCTTGAGCAAGTCCTTATCCGAAATATTCAAGTAAGCTTCGCTATTTGCGTAGTGGTACCCTTGTATACATATTGAATAGACAGTGGTGTCCTCAACTTCTTTGTTGCTGACTTCCAGGGATTCTAGTGCCTTACTCTTTTCGTTATATATGGCTTTAACTTTGGAATTGACCTGGTAGCATTCACCCTCGCCATTCCTGTTCTCTTTTCTCATAATATGACCAAATATCTTTTTCAGACGATCCCCGGTTATATAGAATCTGGTAAGGGAATCATCGTATGGAAAGCAACTTATGAAGTCTTTTAGGGTGACTATTGGTCCCAAGCTTTTTGTCCTTATCGAACCACTTCCTACAAGCATTACGTCACATTCCGTAATCTCAGCAAAAGCATCTGCAATAAGGTTTCCCATGGAGGTTTCTACTTCCCTTAGAGGATGGGTGGCTTCAACCGCCAGTTTTGTGACTATAGTGTTGTACTTTCTATCAACATTGGTTTTGAATGAGTCTATGAACTCTTCCAGTTTTTTATCTGGTTCGGCCAGTTCGTTGTTGATCCCTATTAGTTCCCATTTGTATTCAACAATGCTGTTGGTGTCATCATCTACTGTGATGTCAAATCTTCCTATTTGATTGGTGCCTACTCCGGCTTGTGCGATCAGTACATTATTAACCCTGGTAGGTTTATCAAGTATGGTGTGAGAGTGCCCCCCTATGATCATGTCCACTCCCCATTCCGGTTTAAGAAGCTTTGCTAGCTCAAGGTCTGAGTCGTATCCGATATGTGTTAATAGGATAGTCAGGTCGATATCATCATTTTTATAAGCATTGGTGATCTTCCCCACCTCTTGTGCAGCCTCTTCGACTGAGACAAAACTTCCTATCAAGGTGTCGGTTTTTAAAGCATCCAGAACTTTCTCGGTCAAAATTCCCGTGAAGAGAATATCAAATCCTGCCTTTCTAAGGATGATGTAGGGGTTCATCAGTCTCTTGTTGTATTTTTTAATGTAGAGGTTGGCGTTGACTATGGGGAAATTAGCTAGTTTTTCCAGGAAAAGAAGATGGGGGAGTCCATAATCGATTTCATGGTTTCCCAAAGTTACTACATCAGGGGCCAGATAGTTCATGATCTCTATAGTGGAGAGGCCTTTGTACTCTGAATCTATAAGGGATCCCTGGAGCATATCACCGGATATTACATACAACACATTCTCTTCTTCCCGCCTCACTTTGTTGATATATCCCGAAAGCAGGGAAAGCCCCCCTACCAACCTGCCTTTCCCCGCGGAATCCTCTGCCAGAAAATCGCCGTGCATATCATTTGAGTGTAATATCGTGAACTTCTTTGTTTTCATAGTGGTGAACATAACCTGAACACTGCTAAGGTTATCAAAATTCCAGCCAAAAATCCCATAGCCACTTCTTGTGGAGTATGAGCCTTGATCTTCACCCTAGCCCACATTGTGATTACGGTTGATATCAAACCTACAAAACCCGTGGTGGCGCCCACAACAACAAATAATGCAACCGCTGCTCCTGCTATAGAGGCTGTATGTATGCTTATCTTTATCTTTTTGTTGACGAAATAAGAAAAAATCCCTACCACAAAGAAAGAAATCAACAGAGAGACAAGTGCTTTGGGAGCAGACAGGAAATGCATTGTTAGGAGAAGTAGTACTGCTGAAGCCATGGCGATGATATAGACCGGAAATCTTTGTTCCCTATCCTTTACGTTGATATCTGATATCACGCCTTTTCTCATCTGAACGAGTATATATGTTAGTGAGGGTGCTATTCCCAGGATAACGAAAAGCCCCATGTATAAAATAGAACTTGTGATTGAGGAGGTGCTTTTCAATGAGACAAGAAAAACGGTGAGAGGCCCCACTAGAACGGGGCTGAGGAGGGCAGAAAAAAACTTTGCCGTATTAATTGAGCTCAATTTTTTGCAGTATTTCTAAAACCTCGTTGATCGTTACTGTATCTGATTGAGGGATCCTGAAAGGCACATAGCCGATGCTTGTGTCTTTGTGGTAATAAGTGTCACCAGGCTTCTTCTCACATAGAATAAAGGTATTGTCCCAGGAATTGGGTTTTTCTACCATTGCCAGCCTCCACATAAGCTGAACTTTGTCTATCTCTTTGAAAGAGGGGAATCTTGTACCGGTCTCAGGAAGACTAGACTCTTTCTCCTCTCCCCCAGCTGGTGTTCCGGTAGTCTCTTTATCATCCTCAAAAAGGCATTCTCCCACGGATGAGGCACCCGGCCAAATTTCAAAATAGGCGCTACCTTTTGAGAGTTTTATCAAAGGTGGGTTTCCCAGGGCCCACTCCTTTGGGTAATGGACTGTAAAAGCTCTAGAAGATCCCGTTTTTGGTACTGCAAGGGTATTCCAAATATCAGGCACGGGTTGAATTACCTCTGCAGGGGCATATAGACTTCTAGAAGGCTCTGATCCGTCTTTAACCTCTTCTACTGCCTCGGACTCGGGTTCTTCCACTTTCATGTCTGCATCCTGGAGGTCACTTTGCACATTACTTTTGCCTATTTGTACACCCGCCATAGCGGCACCCGCGATCAAAACCATAATGAGAATAACCAGGGCTGCAGCGTTACTGCCACTCTTTTGTGGTCCTATGCTGCTTATTCTTTGATAGTCTGTATTTACCGGCGGTCTATATTCCATAGTTCTGTGGGTTAAGGTTACTATGGTTGGGAAGTAGAATGCAAGGGAGACAGTTCTGCTAAATTCTACTCCTGTCTGCAAATACTATTCATTGCACCTTCCTTGAGCCTCTTAAAGATCAGGAAACCGTATTGTTCACTGGACTCATAAAAGTCTTTGTTCTTTTCAGCATGCTCCAGCATAATATTATTACCGTATCTTTCAAGTTCGTCTTTCTCAATTATTAAGTAATCATATTGTTGGAATTCTGGGCAGTGTGCTTCAAGATCACTTGATATTTCAAACATATCTCGACCCACGGCTTTGCCATGTTTGTACCATCTGCCACTTCTTATGGAACCGTAGATGTAGATTTTGTCACTGGAGTTGTAGTTATCGGTTTCTTCTTTTAAGTAGTATTCAAACAGTGCGTTGTATTCAGTGCGGATTTGTGTGACTACCAAGATTGCGTGATATGTAAAGAAACAGAAAAATGAAGATATGATGGCAACTTCAAGATATTTGGATCTTTTAGATAAATAGTAGAAACCGGCTGTGGCCATGATTATTAGTGGAATTTCGAACGACGCTACATATCGTACATTTTTCACACCCGAGAATTGATAGAACGCGAGGGACATAATGAAAAACATTCCCCAGTAGCATACAAAAAGGTTTTTTTGCAAAACTGCGGATATGGCACCTGCAACGTACGCAGATATCCTTAGTATGCCCTCTTTTGCGTATACGAAGTATGCGTATGACCAATATGGAGATTTTGTGTACACCCGACCATCTATTATATGTTTCTTCCCTTCAGTACTTTTTTCTAAGTAACCTTCATTTACCCCATCATAGATGGCTCTAATAGTGTTTCTTACACCTAGTTTACTGAGAGTGTGTATATAGGTGGCTGCTAGTATTCCAAAACCTGTGGTGTACATGATCAAATAATGCGTGAGGAAGACCTTATGGTTGGATTTATATGATTTCCATAAGTGTGGGGCGAATACAAGCGTAAACGGTATCAGTATGACGGATGTAATTTTGGATGAAAGTGCGAGTCCTAGGAATATACCTGAATACAAAAACCAGCTGGCTTGCCGCTTCTCCATAGCCAAATAGTACAAGTACAAAAACAATAGCCAGCTCAAATGCATTAGAGCTTCGAGCATAACCATACGTGTAGATGTATATATGATTTCGCTGGAAGTAAAAAGCATTGCTCCGAGTAGCCCCCATTTGTACCCAAACTCTCTTTCCAGGATTTTATATAGGACAATTGCAGATAGCACCCCCATCAGAGCAAAGGGAATCCGTAGTAAGAGCACATTATGATCAGCTATGCTATACATAACTCCGGCAATGTATTTTGTGATGAGCGGCACATGCATTGTACTGGTGTAAACGCCTTTCAGGTGCTCCCTACCAGAATCCACGTATAGTACTTCGTCAGTAAAAAAATATGGGTAATCGAGTTTGTAGATAAATAGGAATGTGATTAGTGAAAAGACTACTAGTACCAGACTTCGCCTTGTGGCCATACAAATAGTATAACAGTTATAAGGATTTTCTTGTTTGGTCGAATTTACCTCGAGATTTACTGGTCGGGGTGACAGGCAACTCGTCGCTGTGCTCCTTTTGCATCCACAACTACTAAGCTCACTGCGTTCGCTAAGTATTGTGTAGACTTGGTCACCGGTCCTCGCCTGCTGGCTAGGGGTGTGATTTACTTAGGACTTATTCCAAAGTGAGAATCACTCTCGGTACGAAGGTCTTGTCTGCACGTGTCGTAATTCTCAAGTTACATCCGCCCCTTCTTAAGGAATGCCCAATAAATCTTGGGTCTGCTATTTGCTGAATGTTTTGTCTATTGTGTACAACACTTGTTAGGAGACATCTTCCTATAAAATCCACCCATTCGGTTTCTGTAAGCAGACTCGAACCAAAGTAATGATAGGAAGCCCCGCTTTCAACTATCCAGCCTTCTTTGATCTCTGAGTTTTTCAACCTTGCTACCAGTAGTTCTAGATTGCTCGGGCTTTTTTCTATATCAAAATCCATCATGGGTATATGTTTGTATTCACCACTCTCAAGCAGAACCCTATCGAAAATTCCTATTTGTGTCTGTTCGTTATGCTTCTCTAAAAGGTTGTCTATATAATTTTCATCGTAAAGAAGCTTCTTTTTTATCCAGTGCAGGTAATTTACGCCGTTCTCATTAGTTTTTAGGGGTACATATTGATATATCCAGTAAGCTACCTCAGCTATTTCCTTATTCATAGAAACAATATGTCTAATTAGGGAAAAAGATGATGTAGTACTGTCGATATCCATATTGTACTGGTCGGGGTGACAGGACTTGAACCTGCGGCCTTACGCACCCCATGCGTACGCGCTAGCCAACTGCGCCACACCCCGACGATACTTGCTATTCTACCACGCTGCTCTGACTGTAGTCCCTTGGTGATTTCCAGGTAATATTTGATAGAATGTGGGCATGAATGTGGTGAAAACAGCAAAACCAGAGGGTGATATTTCTGAGGTTATGAATAACCCTGTGGAAGGTCCCACAAACCTTCCTGAGCCCAATCCAAGGCCTCAGAAGGCTAAAGCATTGGTGGTGTTGGTTATGTTTGTTATCCTGGCTATGGGTGGTTTTTACCTTTGGTTGAGATTTACCAGGAACCCCATCCTTGAAGATGAACAATCTGAGACTACGGAAAGCGCCTTTGGAGGACTTTTGGACCCTGTAAATCCCGAAGTAAAAAAAGTGGTTGCCACGAAGACGGTACCCCCTGTTGCGATAACCCCCCAACCAGGTACTATACCTGCTCCTAAAATAGTGCAAACAGAGCCTGCAAAGAAGCTGGACCCCGAACCACCTGAAGATAATGAAGATCCTGAAGTTAAGTTACTTACAGCTTACCTTAGTGGAGGCTTCTCAGCTGGAGACACCGTCCATATCACGGCCAGAGCCGAAGATGATGACGATGACGATGGGATTGAGAGAGTAGAGTTTTACGTAGATGGAGAAAGGAAGGTTACGTTATACACTCGTGATATTGGGGGTGATGATCTCAGTTCCTCTGATACTTCTAAGCTAGACTCTGCCACTTCAAAAGCTATGGATTGGCTGGAAGACAAAAGAGATGATGAGATAAGTGGATATGTTTTCAGGGATAGAAGAAACTGGAAAGAGTTTGATGACGATTGTGATATAGATAAAGGTTACATAATAATATTTTCTGGGGATAAGAAAATGTACGATGTGAGAGTATCCGATGACCTAGAAGATTTCGAACTATGTGCTGAGGGCAAAACTTTGAATGTGGGAGAGCTTTACTACTACGTACTTTCAGATGTGGAAAAGGGCACAAGGGAGATATACGCAAAGGCCTTCGATACCTGGGGTGCCACTGAGAAGACAGAAAAGTATGAGATCGAGGTAGACTAACTTGTCAAGTAAATTCCACGAGTCTGCTGTGTTTATATCTGAAAGTTTTTTACATTAACTGGAGAGTAAAACCAAACCAAGGCAGAAGTTCCACAGAATTGTACTGAATAGACATGACCACTCAAAAAATGCGTATCTAGGTTTGTTCTTAGCGGTTAGTACGGCTACAGCAAAGGATGCTGTTATGAGGAGTATTGTAAGACTTAGATGTGACATAAAAAGGGGGATAGTTGGGGTTTGGTAGGGAATGATGACGAAACATACCCCTGAAAACAATACACTTGTGAATGTAAGTATGCCTATAGATCTATGTCCCTTTCTTCCTGTCGGAAAGAACCCCACCAAAAGGGTTGTTGTACTGGTAAGCATTAAAGCTAGTGCGCCGGCTATATTTACAGGGGTCAAGTCGTTTAGGATGATGAATTCATATGCTAGGGCTAAACTCAATATTCCATATAGGGTTGTTGAAATGTTGAATACCTTATGTAATGGTTGTGATATGGAGCCGAGCTTGCTGACTGAGCATTTCGTCAAAGAAAAACCCTTATGTTTTATTACAAGATATGACAGGAGCAAAGTGTAAGTAGGTAAATATAAAATGAAAAGGTAGAGAAATAACTTGGTGGGCATATCTCTCGCTATATTTTAAGAAATTCCAGATAGAACATGGGGCGTTTCTTGCCAAAGCTTAGTTTTTTGCACCAAGTGGTCTCGAAGTTGTTCAGGGCTTTCTTGTTCAGAATATCCATCTTTCTCATCTTAAGACCAAGACTTTGGTATCTTGGTGCCAACATCTTTTCAATATACTCCCCGCTTATGCTTTCCAGGTTCAGTCTTTCCACCTCAGAGGGCTCAAACTCCATGGAGTAGCCCAATATGATTTTCAGTGACCCACCTGTTTTAAGAGAGGCGGCTATCTTGTAGAGCACATCCTCATCAGGTTGAGTGACGTACTTTAGCAGGGTTCCCCACGGCAAAATCACATGAGTTGAATCCACCTTATCGGTAAGCTCTTTGGGGAGATCCTCCGCTGTCCCAACCACGAACAGGGCATTTTTAAGCCCGTCTTTATTGGCTTTTTTGGCATGTATCTCCAGCTGTTTCCTGCTTGGTTCTATCCCAATGTAAAGGCAATCAGAGGTTAAGACAGCGTTCTTGT
>JBAZBO010000008.1:0-18560 GCA_041671425.1 Patescibacteria group bacterium
GTTTGCGGCCGCAATCGCCTTCCAAGAGTCCAACTGTGGTAGGAGAACCCCGAAGATAGAGGGGGTAGAAGAAACTTACAACGCATGGGGGTGGGGAGTATGGGGGGATAATCTCAGAACCTTCGGAAGCTGGGAGGAAGGAATTGAAAGGGTATCGAAATATCTAGGGGATAATTTCTTCTCCCAAGGCATAACTGACCCCTGTGAAATTATGAAGACATATACTCCACCATCTGACGGTTCTTGGTGTGAGGGAGTAAAGTACTTTGGGGAGATAATTTCAGGTTACCAGACCCCCTCAGACTAGACCTTTCCTATTTTGGCAAAACCCCAAAAAATGCTATAATTATCGTTTGTGAAACGAATACTTTTGTTTATTGTATCAATATTTGCTCCATTTACTGCAACCTCGGTTGCAGCAGTTTTTGCTGCCTCAAAGGCCCCAGTAATTGAAGAAATGAGCTCATACGCTATAGAACACAAACAAGTGGATAGGGTAGGGGTACTTCGTAATTTCTTGGCCAAATATAACTCGCCCTTGGTTGGGAGCGCAGAAGCCTTTGTGAAGGCTGCAGACATATATAATCTTGATTACAGACTTCTTCCTGCCATAAGCTGCATGGAATCAACATGTGGGAGGTTCCTTATACCAGATTCCCATAACCCATTTGGTTGGGGTGTGTACGGCAACGGAAGTTACATAAAATTTGATGACTACAATGAGGCCATCCATGGTGTGGCTGCTGGTCTGAACAGCCTGTACTTCTCAAAAGGGCTAAACACACCGGAGAAAATAGCGCCTGTGTATACACCCCCTAACCACACAAAGTGGCTATGGGGAGTTAACTTCTTCATAAATCAAATGGATGAGATAGCCTTAAACATGTAATGTATAATTACACATGTTTATGGGCGGGTGGCGGAACTGGCATACGCGTACGGCTTAGAACCGTATTCCTAACGGAGTGAGGGTTCAAGTCCCTCCCCGCCCACCAGGTTTATTTGTACAGTGAATCCTTTACACCAACAAGGAAATTTCTCATAAGGGAGTTCTTTTCCAACTTTATCTTAGGATTTGGCCTATATATCGAAGGTGGTTTCAGCTCAAGGGAGTCAGGAGTACCAAACGGTAGAAAGCCAAAATTGGAACTGATCGAGATAAAAAGTCCTTTCATCTTGTAATCTTTCCCAAGACGGGGAATATTGAATAAAACCTCAAAATCTCCAGCAGGCAAATAATTGTGAAACAGTAGAATGTTCTTTTTATTTGGGGAGGAAGCATCGGGTAAGATAGATATAGTCCAGATGTATTTTTCGAGAACTTTCGTAATGCCCATATCAGTATCGCCTCGTAACCTGATCCTGTAGGAAACGCTCTGGTCACTATTGGAATTGCTCATGGGGATAAAAACTCTGTTGGCCCGAATGTCCTCAGCAGAGAAAGTGAATTTGCCAGAGGAGACAACTTTTTCTTCCAAAAACAACTTAGGTGTGGAAACAACCTCTTCGGGAGTTTTTTTCTCTAGCACCCATGCGTATTTAAACTTCTGAGCAATTTTATAGTTTAGAGCTATATAGTCCTCCACTTCTGACGTATATCCCATGAAGAACACATCCCTGTCTTGATTGTAGATGTCGTAATTGAGCTGCAAAATACGAGTCATGTAGCTCCACGAGTTGTATCCGGACAAGACTATATATTCGGGCTGTTTTTCTGCTAGATCTTTAACCACTAATGGCGCTAGAAAAGGGGCTAACTCAAAATGTAAGGAGGAGTCTACTCTAGTCGGATTTCTTCTACCTGCAAGGATGTGATATGAGCCATGTGGATAGGTGTATACATAATCATTCTCAGTCGTATTACTAGTCAAGAACTGTGTAACAGCAAGAAAATCATCTGTCACGTCCTTTTTGAGTGACAAACCAACAACTGGCAGGTAATTAGAATCTTCTATCTTCTCCCTCTTACCCACCGACAAAACTATATCTAGCATTTTTTTGGGAACGGGTATAAGTAACCAGGCAATCAGTAATAGAACAATCCAGTTGTACCAAGTTTTTTTCTTAAATGTGTCACGGGCAATGTACAGAATGGGCGCAATAACAAAGGTCAAACCATAACTCACGTATCCAGCACATGGAGTAATCAATGGCCTGATGTACGAGGCGCAGGCGAAAAGAATAGGAGGAACAAGGAAGACATACCTTCGGGATCGCGTTTTTTTATAATCCAAGGCTATAACTATCAGAATAAAGACCAAAGTAACAGGTACAACATATAGACTTGACTGAGCTACAAATGACATTGGATCTGTTTTAAGATGGCGCAACCTGGGAAAATAATCCCGACAGGGGCTGTAAGCATAAAAAGAATCAGCTGACTGTTTAAGATATGTCAGGTAGTTACCAAGAGATCTGTGCATACTCAAAAAAAGAAAGAAGGGGAGGCTTATCACAACAAGTATAGCTGCACCTTTAAGCAAAACCGTCCTCATCTCCAAAAGGGCATCTCTATCAGTAATCAGTTTTACAAGTAGATAAATCACAAGGGCTATAAGACCAATGGCAGCATACTCAAGGCTAGATATAAGTGATAACCCTAAAAGAGAAAACCCAGCAAGTACTTTTCTATTAGCCTTATTTTCGACACCAAGAATGATAAGCAGTAACCCCAGCTCTGGTATTAAGTGCCGGAGTGACGGAAATAGGAAGGCGGTTTCGTAGGATAACTCAAATAATAAAAACAGAAAGAAGTAAACTCTGTTCTTTTTGAAAAGTAGATATCCAATACACACTGCTACCAATGCAGATAGTAAGGGCATAACTGCATAACCAATAACGTTAGAGATATAGAAGGTCTTACCACCAATTAGAAAAATTGGCAGTCCAATTAGCAGATAAAGCAGACCGTATTCCCAGTAAAAATCCTTGTATATTATCTCCCCATGTGAAAATCTGTGGAGAGCCTCAAAAAACAGCTGATCATCAAGATAATTGAATTTCTGATTAGAAACTATAGACGCTCTGTCCAGGATCGGTAAAGACTTCAGCAGGAAAAATCCGACTATCAGGATATGAGGATAATAACTTCTCACTAGATTCCACAGCTTGGTTCTCACTTAAAAAGTATACCAAAATACAAACAACAAAGATTGTGATATCCTGTGGCCATGAACAGCAGGGAATACGCAAAAATGGCAGGCTTTGAAAGGGAATACTGGTGGCATAAGGGCAGATTAAGGCTTGTTGACGCACTAATAAGGAAATATACAGCGGGAAAGGATTTAAAAATACTTGAAATAGGCTGTGGAACGGGTGAGATCACAGAGTACCTACAAAGATATGGCGAAGTTATAGGTTTGGACTTTTCCGATGAGGCTATAAGGTTCTGCAAGCAAAGAAAACTAAAAAACATCTTTAAAAGAGACATTACACGCTTGAACGTAAAGGAATTTACCGACAAATATGGGAAATTCGACTTGATACTCACCCTGGACGTTATGGAACATATAAGGGAAGACGCCATGGTGTTCGAAAAAATAAAACAAATGATGAAAGAAAATGGCATCTATATTTCTACAATGCCAGCATATAAGTTCCTTTGGAGCGAACATGACGAATCCCTTCACCATGTAAGAAGGTACCACTCTCTTGAAATACGTAAAAAGCTAGAGAGCGCTGGTTTCAAAATCATTAAGAAAACCTACTTTGTGGCTGCGATGTTCCCAGTTATCGCGTTTTTTAGAATGTGGAGCAACTTTTTCACAAGGAACGTAGAACCTCAGTCATCATACATAACGCTACCCAAACCTTTGAATGATCTCATGTACGAAATACTCAAAGTGGAAACCAGATTAGTAGAAAAATATAATCTGCCTGCCGGAACCACCCTTGTTACCGTGAGCACAATATAACAAAACAACGCTTTATCTCATGCTATACTTTCCTTTGTGGTGCTAAAGCCATTGGTAAAGAAAATATTACTTGGAATACTGTCCCTATCGCTTCTATACCTGCTTATAGACTTTCTGAACGCTAAGGTAACGCCCCAATGCATACTTGATTTCCTAAAGCCCTGGGGGGCTTTTGCGCCAGTCGTGTTTTTCATCTTCCTATGTTCCACCAATGTAATCCCACCCTTTCCGGTAGTACCATTCTGGCTGGTAGCTTTAGCTATCTTCCAAAAACCTAAAGCTATACTGATCATATATGCAGCAAATGTTGCGGGTAACACGGCTAACTACCTAATAGCCAGGTACTTTGGCAGACCAACAGTGAGCAAGATTGTAGGTAAGGCGGGAATAGCTAAAGTTGAGGAACTGACAAGGGGGATTACCGGATTCACAGAGTTTCTTGTTGTCAGAACCTTTGGAGGAGGACTGACTGATTACATCTCGTATGCAGCAGGGTTTACCAACATAAAGCCACTAAAGTATATTCTGGCAACGGTATTAGGTCTTATCCCAGTCACATTCATCGGCATATTTATGCTGAGCAAAGCCTTAAGTCTCAAAAATGTGAATACCATAGGCACACTGATCCTATTCTACTTAGTCAATTACTTTATGGCCCTGGCAACACCAGCTTTGATAATCGCAAGAAAGCGCAGGATGAAGTAAAAATCCCATCTTTTGTGATAAAATACCCAGGTTATGAAAATACAAGCCAAAACATTACCTAAATCGACCATGGAAATGACCGTGACCATACCGGTTGTTGATGTAAAGGCCACTTACGAGGAAGTACTGTCTGAGGTGGTGAAAAATGCTGAGATCAATGGGTTTAGGAAGGGGCAGGCGCCCAGGGACTTAGTAGAAGAAAAGTCCCAAACCTCGGAATTGTACGGAGATGTTATCAATAAGCTTCTGCAGAAGTTTTATCCCCAAGCTTTAAAGGAACAGCACATAAACCCTATATCCAACCCGAAAGTGGAGATAAAAGGGTTTGATTTGAACAAAGACTTTGAATTCACAGCAACAATAGCCACCAAACCAGAAATAAAGATAGGGGACTTTAGAAAAGAGTTGAAAAAGGTATACGAGGAGAAAAATAAGACGTTCAAGAAAGAGAATGAGGAAAGGCTGAAGAAGGGCGAGAAGATCGAAATAGATCATATTCATTTGAATCCCAACACCGTTGTGGACGCGCTAGTCCAGGTATCCAAACTGGAAATACCTGAACTCCTAATCGACGAAGAGTCCGACAGGATCACTTCTAGGCTAGTTGAGCAGGCTCAATCGGTAGGGATCTCTTTGGAGCAGTACCTGACCGCGCAGGGAAAGACTGCGGACCAGCTAAGGGAAGAGCATAAAAAACTGGCAGAGCAGAGCCTCAGGGCTGAGTTTGTTTTGGCACAGCTGGTAAAAGAGGAGAAAATAGAGGCCACAGAGGAAGATATAGAAAACACCGCCAAAGCAACAGGAGATGAGAACATAATCAACAATTTGAAAGACCCATTGCAGAAGTGGTATATAAAGAGTGTGTTGGAAAAGAATATGTTGATAAATAAATTGATCGAAGAGATCCAAGGAGAACATCATCATGATCAATAACAACGTCTTAGTTCCTGTAGTAATAGAGAAAGACCCAAATGGTTACGAGAGGTCTTACGACATATATTCTAGACTTCTGAAAGACTGGGTGGTATTTGTTACTGGCCCTGTCGATCTAGCCGTGGCAAATACGTTCATTGCTCAGCTATTGTTTTTGGAAAGCGAAGATGAAAAAAGGGACATAAATATTTACATCAACTCACCAGGCGGGGAAGTGTACGCAGGAATGGCTATGTTCGACACTATGCAGCATGTCAAAAATGATATAGCTACAATAAATGTAGGACTAGCAGCTTCAGCGGCAGCAGTGATACTAGCGGGTGGCACAAAGGGCAAAAGGGCGTCACTTCCTGGTGCATATTCTTTAATTCACCAAGTCCTGGGGGGTGCAGAAGGCCAGGCTACAGACGTAGAGATCACAGCTAGACACATGGTAGAACTCAAAGAGAGAATGGCAGAGATAATCTCAAAGCAAACCGGTCAAGCACTTGAAAAAGTAAGGGATGATATGGAAAGGGATAAGTGGATGAGTGCCAAAGAGACACTTGATTACGGGATAATTGATAAGATAATAAAACCTAAGAAATAAGGGCTCCTAGCTCAGTTGGTTAGAGCGTCACATTGACATTGTGGAGGTCACAGGTTCGAGCCCTGTGGAGCCCACCATAAACCCTGGAAAATCATCCCGTTTTGATGCAAAATGTAATAGGTGAAAAAGACCTCTGCTCAAAAAATAAAGATCGCGGCGCTTTTTGTCGCACTTTTGATAGAATCCACAGCCTTAACCATAACTCTTATCGAGTATGCTACTATGGGAAACCTCACACCTCCAATTATCATATTTGTAAGAATTGCGCTGTTTATGCTTATTCTCCTGTATACACATACTCTGACCGTAGGAGCTTGGGGTGATTGGGAACAGTACGTGATAGGCCCAGTTCCCATTGCGGCCGGGATCTTCATAGGACTTTCAACTGTCAACCCAGCTCATGCCAGAAACGCCGCTGCGTTGTCATTGCTTTTCCTTCTGTACTTTACACTTAGGTCTCTGGCGCTAAACAATCTATTGATTCGTTTTGTCCCGGGCATAACACTCAGAAAGGCTACTACAGGCATACTATTTGTCTTTTCCGTAGTGTGCGCCTCGGTCGTTTTGGTAGACCCGCATGGAAAACACGTAGTTAGTCTGGAAAAGATGGTAACTGAGACAATAGTAAAACAAGCGGAGGGGTTTGCCCTAAGGGACATGAGCCCCAATAGCGTCATTGGACCTATGGGCACACCAATAAGCCTTAGAGAGAAATTGCATCAGGACCTTAACGACGTAATCAAACCATACAGGAACGCTATAGCCCCCATTATGGCTGTATTGGTATTCTCAATGATGGAAGCTGTTGGCACAGTAGTATTCGTATTTTATATGATAACGGCAGACGGCGTGCTTTGGCTTGCGAGAAAGTTGAGAATAATCAAAGTGGAATTTATCCCAGTTCAACAGGAAAGACCAAGTTTCTAATGAAATATAGCAATTGATAAGGTTTTCGATTAGAATAATGCAAACTTATGAATGACAAGATATTACATACAACCGAACATGTGCTTCAAATAGCAATGGCGAAGATATACCCGAACATAAAAAGAGTAATGGGACCCGCAATAGAAAATGGGTTTTACTTTGATTTTGATTTGGAGCAGAAGATAACCAACGAGGACCTACCCAAGATCGAAGCAGAAATGCTGGGAGTCATAAACCAAAAACTCAGTGTCACCAGGGAAGAGGTATCTTTGAAACAGGCAAGGGAGCTTTTTAAAGACAATCAATACAAGCTAGATAGGCTGGACGAGATAGAAAAAGAAGGCACGGTGGTAATAATCTACAGGATCGGTGAAGATTTTGATCTTTGTGCAGGACCACACGTGAATAACACCTCAGAGATCAAGGCTTTCAAACTGTTAAACATTGCGGGAGCTTATTACAAAGGGGACGAAAAGAATAAGATGCTGACCAGGATATATGGTACAGCTTTTGGGAGCAAGGAGGCTTTGGAAGAGTTTTTGAAAAACCGTGAGCTTGCCGAACAGAACAATCATAGAAAAATAGCCAAAGAGCAGGAACTATTTGAGATATATCCCGAGCTTGGCAAAGGACTTCCCATCTGGCTACCCAACGGCTACGTGATAAGAAGAGAGCTAGAGGACTACATGATAAGAATGGAGAGAAGGGCCGGTTATAAGCATATCCTAAGCCCTGTGATCCACAGAGACGAGCTATTCAAGATCTCTGGTCACTTAAGCTTTTACAAAGATAGTATGTACTCCCCCATGGAAATAGAGGGCGAGAAATACTACCTCAAACCAATGAATTGCCCTGCTGGTATGCTTGTCTATAAATCCAAACTTCGAAGCTACAAGGAACTACCACTAAAGATAGGGGAATTCGGCACAGTCTATCGTTTTGAGAAATCAGGAGAGCTTCAGGGTATGCAAAGGGTAAGAGGTTTTACTCAAAATGATGCCCACATATACTGCACGAAGGAACAACTTTTGGATGAGTTCGAGAAAGTGTTTGATCTTCTCTTACAGTTCTACAAAGATGTGGGATTCGACAAGGTCCAATATGTCTTGGCATTATCTGATCCTGATAAGGAAAAATACAAGTTCTGCGGGAGCAGGAAAGATTGGGAATGGGCAGAGGACTCGCTAAGGCAAGTAATGAAGAATAGGGGAGTCACATTCACTGAGGAAGTGGGAGAAGCTGCTTTCTATGGCCCAAAGATAGACGTAAAGGCAGTGAATGTGTTTGGTAAAGCCGACGCGATATCTACAATCCAAGTGGACTTCAACCTACCCGAAAGGTTTGATCTGACCTATACGGACAGAGAAGGCAACAAGCAAAGGCCTTATGTCATCCACAGGGCTTTGATAGGATCATTTGAAAGATTCTTCGCTTTCCTGATAGAACACTTCGGTGGTGCATTCCCTGTATGGCTGTCACCTGTGCAGGTAATGATCATCCCCATAAATAGCACTCATGTGGAATATGCTCAGAAACTAAAGGAGTTAATGGTACAAGAGGATATCAGAGTAGAGATCGATGATAGAAACGAATCCATGGGGTTAAAGATAAGGGATGCTCAGGTGCAAAAGATACCCTATATGGTAGTGGTGGGCGATAATGAGATCAAAAGTCACTGCCTAAGTTTAAGACTGAGATCCGGCGAACAGATCAATGGAGTAACCCTAGAAGAAATGATGGACAAGGTGAAGAAGATATATTTGACCAGAAGCCTGGAGTTATGGTAATTTAACAAGGTTTGCGGAGGGAATATTAGTATAAACAAGTATTACAAGGTAAATCTAAGAATAAAGGACCCACAGGTCAGAGTTGTAAGTGATACAGGTGAGAATCTTGGAGTAATGCAGACTACGGAAGCTTTGAAGTTGGCTCAGCAGAAAGGTGCAGACCTGATAGTAATAGCAGAGAATGCTGTACCGCCTGTAGCAAAGATACTGGACTTCAACAAGTTCCTTTACGACGAGAAGAAGAAGGAAGCTCAGACGAAGGCCAAATCTAAAAAGAGCGAGCTTAAGGAGCTTTGGTTTGGACCAGCAATAGACGAAGGGGATCTTAGGAACAAGGCAAATAGAGCAGGTGAGTTCCTTAAGGACGGGCACCGTGTAAGATTGACCGTGAACATGAGGGGCAGAGAGCAGGCGTATCCTGAGATCGGGATATCAAAGATCAGGTGGATAGAAAAGGAATTGGAGGCGTTTGCTAAACTAGAGAAACAACCGGAGATCAAAGGTAATAAGATCCACGCGGTTTTGATAAAGGCTTAAAATGGCTAAAATAAAAACTAGAAAGACACTAAAAAAAAGAATAAGAATAACCAAAAACGGTAAGATTTTGAAAAAGCACAATAGAATTGGCCACTTGAAAGAAAAGTGGACTTCTGATATGAGACAAAGAGGTGTAAGGCAGGGGATTCAGCTGAATAAAGGACATGTTAAGATGTTCAGGAAACTTTTAGGAGAATAATATGCCAAGAGTAAAAGGCGGGCCAAGAGCCCATTCAAGTCACAAAAAGGTTTTGAAACTTGCAAAGGGCTATAGAGGAGCCAGACATACTCTTTTCAGAAAATCTAATGAAGCTGTTATAAGAGCAGGGGAGCACGCTTTCGCCGGAAGAAAAAAGAGACGAAGAGATATTAGAAGAACATGGATAGTAAGGATAAATGCAGGGCTTTTTGAGAAGGAGATCAATTACAGCAGATTCATGGCTGGACTGAAGAAGGCCAACATAGATCTGAATAGGAAAATCCTCAGCGAAATGGCTATAAATGACCCAAAGGCTTTTGACATGATCGTGGAGAAAGTAAAAAAGGCTAACTCTTCAAACTAACTTTCAGGCTTTTTTCCAGTTGTATGAATATCTTTGCCCTTATCTCTTGAGTGTCCTGGGAAGAAACTTGTGCATCTTTGTCCAAATACTCTATAGAAAGCGTCATTGCATTGTTATAGAAGTCCTTAAAAGACAGCTTGGTTATTCTGTTATCACACAAAAGTATTGTCGCTCTTATCTGGTCATAAGTCACACCTTCAGGAATAACGAAAGTGAGATCTTCCTTTATGGAGTTGAACCTGGATATTGACGTGTATGTCTTTGAAAACTTTGCTAAGGCAGAGATCTTATCAAAGTCAGTTTCCAAATACAGTACATCGTCCAATCCTGTTTCTATTTCAAAAGTGAAATCATCCTTGATACCCAATTCCAAAAGCATAGACTCGACAATACCCTTGAGATCTCTATAAGGCATGCCCCTGGTAACAAGTGCTAAATGCATGGGCTGATCAGGAAGGTCACCATCAACAGGCAGATAAACCGCTGACATCTCAAAAAAGCCCGTTACTCCAGAGGAGCCCTTATTCTTATCCATAACCTCAAGAAGCTGTGGAACAAGAGAAGTCCTTAGATGAGACAGATCCTGAGATAAGGGATTTGCTATCCCCAAAGCCTCATCCCCAGCCAAGGTTTCTGTGGTCGCAGAATTCGTATAGCATTCATATAGACCGTTGAACCTAAGAAAGTCCTTGGCCTTATCCTCCCAATAAAATCTCTTGTCTTCCTTCTTCGCAGGTATCTCACCAGTAAGTAAATTGTCCTTAAGGTTGTAGTAGCCATAAACTCTTATGACTTCCTCAGCTAAGTCCTCAGGAATCAAGATATCTCTAAATCTCCAAGACGGTACTCTGACATTTCCATTTCCTAGAACTTCAAAACCCAGCAGACCAAGAGTATTTTCTATCACCGTGTTGTCAATCCCTGTACCTGCAATCTTTTTTATCCTCTCATGATCAAGGTAAACCTCGGAAATGCCTTTAGGTCTCTCAGCAATATCAGTAAGTTTTGAGGCGATCTTGGACCCAACCTCTGCCGCCAACATTTCAACCCCCGCATAAAGACCAGGCAGGACACCTTCAAAATCAACCCCCTTTTCAAACCTAAGTGCAGCATCAGTCCTATGGCCAAGAGTCATAGAGGCTTTTCTTATCCTGACAGGATTGTAGATCTGAACAAAGAACAAAGCCTTTGTGGTGTTTTCATCAACCTCACTGTTTTTGCACCCCATGATCCCGCAAAGATCGATGAGTCTGCCCTCACCATCTTCTATTACAATGACACCAGCCGGTAGGGTTCTTTCTACACCATCCAATGTAATAAGCTTTTCACCTTTATGAGATTGCCTAACCACCATCTTATGACCCTTTATCTTATCGTAGTCAAAGATATGCATAGGTTGACCAGTTTCAATCATCAGATAGTTCGTCATATCGACAACAGCATTCAAGGCCCGTATACCAACCTTTTCCAAACGACTGGCCACTAGATCTGGGGAAGGTTTAGAAATAATGTCCTTCAGGACCACAGCACTGAATCTGGGAACAAGATCATCTTCCATAATCTCCACAGTCAGTGGGTTCTCATCAACCTCCTTAAACTTCTCAGCAGGTTTTTTGATCCACTCAGCACTGAAACCCTTGTCAGGCAATATAGCAACTAGCTCCCTTGCTATACCCATGATCGAAAGGGCATCACCCCGGTTTGGAGTTATTTCTATTTCATACACGACATCTCCATCATCACATTCGATCGTTTTTTCCACGCTGAAAGCGTGCAGAGAAAGCGCCTTTGAGATATCTTTGGGTTTGGCGCTGGTTCTTATCAGATCTCTCAACCATGAATCAGGAATTAGTATATTCATCAAAACTGCTCCAGAAACCTTATATCATTGGCAAAGATGTGTCTTATATCATCTATTTGTGTACCTGCCTTCATCATATAAGTTCGTTCCACTCCCCAACCAAAGGCAAAACCGGAATACTTCTCAGGATCAATACCTCCAGATTTCAGCACATTGGGATGCACCATACCTGCACCACCCAATTCTACCCAACCCTCTTTACAAAAACGACAGCCCTTGCCATGGCAAAGATCACAGCTTATATCTACCTCAAAGCTTGGCTCAGTGAACCTAAAGTCATAAGGGCGCAGTCTTATTTCCCTATTATCACCAAAGAAGTTTTTCACAAAATAGTTAAGGACACCTTTTAGATGAGTGATATTGATACCTTCGTCCACAACCAAACCCTCAAATTGAAAGAACGTGGGCAGATGCTTCACAGTAACCTGACGCCTGCCACATCTAGAGATGTTAAGCATCCTTATGGGCAGCTCACCCTTGAGCATTTCTCTAACTTGACCGCTGGAGGTGTGCGGGGTAATAACCATCTTTCCATACTCCTTACTTTCGGGGGCATCCACAAAGAAGGTCTCCCATTCATCCCTGGCAGGGTGATCCCTATCCATATTCAAAGCATCAAAGGCAAAGTATTCCCACTCTATCTCAGGATATCTGGTTCTTGTAAAACCCAAAGGCCTAAATATATCAACGATCTCACGTATTGCCTGAGTTATCACATGAAGATGACCAATCTTTGGAGGGTTACCAGGAAGGCCTTTTTCAAGGCCACTGATAGCTGGGATCCCAAAAGCGAACATGGATCCCTTTTGTACAAACTCGCCTAAAATGGTTTCTTTGATCTCATTGAGCTTAGTGCCGTATTCTTTTTTTTGGTGATTGGGTACTGATGAAATGGAGCCTGTGAGGTCAGCAAGGATACCTTTTTTACCAAGGTATTTGATCCTTAATGTTTCCAAAGCCTCCGCATCGGCTGCCTCAGAGATTTCCTTAAGGGCTGATATCTGTATTTCATCAAGCTTTACAACATCCATAATCTCTAGACTACCACAAGTTTGACCAACTTATTCAAGGCCAACTCTCACCGTCACTACCTTCTCACCATCTCTACCATCATCATCTATCGCAATAGCTTTGAGTTTTACTTCTTTACCCGCATCTTCGGGCTTGAAAGTCATATCAAAACCATAGGGGTAAGACTTATCTTCTGTTACCTTATTATCACCAATATAGATCTTTACACGGTCTATATCATTTGGGGAAGAGACCTCCACCTGGATCCTGTATACCAAGGGTATCCTGTCATTATCAGTAAGATTCACAAACCCAACCTTTGGAGAGACATCAGTCTTCACATCACCATCACTATCAAACTCCAGACCCGAGACCATAGTAGGTGGGAAGTATTTTTCATCGCCTGAGTGTTTCTCGTTAACCCATTTATCTACAGCGTTCTGCCACTCTGGAAGCTCTGCAGTAATCTTTATAAAAGTCTTTTCCTCAGTATCATCGGCATCTCTGCAAGAGTCACTGGCAATCAATCCATCCTCCTCACAAACCTCAATCTTTTGATACCAATCACTTTTTGCCACAGGTTCGGTACCTTTGATGAACCATTCATTCCTGGTTTTGAAATCATCAAATGGTTTCATACCAGTAAGCTCATCTACTTCCACCTTATGCACATTATCAGGAGTGTTGAAATTTTGAGGCTGTTTATCACTAAGATACTCAATCATGAACTTCCTCCAAATAGGAGTTGCACCTGTAACACCGGAAGATACATACGGGTCCATCTTGTCATTATTGTTATTTCCCACCCATACACCTACTGTCACCGAAGGGGTGAACCCAATTGCATAGTTATCTCTTTTGTCATCGGTTGTACCGGTTTTCACAGCCACTTTGTGTCCTGGGATATTCAAGAGGCTCCCAGTTCCAAATACTTCGGCTCTGGCACCATCATCTGACAGCACATCAGAAATAAGGAAAGCTACTCCGGGGTCAAGAACCTTATTCCCTTTGGTATCAACATACTTATACAAAACATTGCCTCTTGCATCTTTTACTTCAAGTAGGGGAGTGGGGGGCCTAAACGTTCCACCAGATGGAAAGACTGAGAAAGCTCCGGTCAGCTCCAGAAGTTTTACCTCACCGCCACCCAGAGTAAGCGCCAGCCCAAATCGGCTCCTGTCTCCAAACGTGGTTATACCCATACTTTCCGCCAGATCTATCATGCTATCTATACCAGCCAACTTAAGGGCCTTTACCGCAGGAATATTCAGGGAGTTACCCAAAGACTTTCTCAAAGACATAGGGCCTCTGAACTTCCCATCATAGTTTTCAGGAATATAAGGCTTGTCTACAGAGGATCCTTCAAACGAGGTTTCAACATCAATAAACGGATATGAGACTGTATAGCCCTTGGACAATAAAGTGGCGTAAGTGATGGGTTTTATAGCAGATCCTGGCTGCCTCTTGGAGAGCGCCACATTGAGGTTAGGCTCAAAGGTACAGCTACCCTCACCGGTTATCCCGGAGGTACAACCTTCGGGCTCGGAATCCAAAAAGTACCCCTTAGAACCCACCATGGCCAAGACTTGCCCGGTTTGTGAATCCAAAGCTACTAGTGCACCATTACCCACATTCATAGCCTTACTGGCCTCAACTTCATTAAAGACTATATCCTGAGCCTTCTTCTGCAACTCAAGATCCAATGTGGTTGTGACCTGCAAACCGCCCTGTTCCAAAACCTCCTCACCGAACATATCGGCCAGAAGTTGTTTCACATAAAGAACAAAATGGGGAGCTTCGAATGAAACCGCAGCCGCTTGGAATTTGAGCTCCTCGGCCTTGGCCACCTCGTAATCTTCATCACTTAGGTAGTACCTTTTGCCATCAGACTGGATCCAACCACGCTCATTCATTAAGTACAAAACATAGTTCTTTCTTTCCATACCCGCCTCGGGATTGGAACCAAAGTAAGAATAGAAACTCGGACTTTGGGGAAGGCCAGCCATATATGCCGATTCTGCAATACTTAAGTCTTTCGGATCTTTATTGAAATAAGCCTTGGCAGCAGTGTAGATACCATAGTTCTGACCACCATAAGGGGTCTCGTTAAGATACATCTGAATGATCTGGTCCTTGGTGTACTTGCTCTCAAGTTGTAGGGCCAGAATTATTTCCTTTATCTTCCTGGAAATAGTTCTGTCTTGTGTCAGAAGGGCATTCTTGACTGCCTGTTGTGTAATAGTGGAACCGCTTTGCAAACCTTCCCCTGTGAGCATGTTCCTTACAGCCCTGAGCATACCCCTTGGAGAAAAACCTTTGTGAATGTAGAAATTCGAGTCCTCGACCGACAATGTGGCATGGATTACGTGTTGCGAAACATCCTTAACATTCACCAAGATCCTGTTCTTCTCACCATACACTTCAAGAATGGGCGTACCATTGCGATCGTATAATTTTGTAGAGAGCTCTTCACTTCTTTCAAGAAGACTGTTTGGGTTGGGAAGGTCACGGGAATAGCCCGCAAAGACTATGATGACACCTACCACACTGATGGCTATAAAAAGCAAAACAACATAGGCCAAAGATATCAAAAACTTCATTTTCTTAGCATCAAAGGGCTTTCTCTTCCTGGTACTCATATTGTTAGAACTTCCTCTGACCCTTGACCATCTGATCGGGTATTTGAACTTGCTGGAAAGACTCGAGCCAAGCTTTAAGCGCATAGAAAGATTATAACAAAAAGGACGATCCTTTTATTCTAATAGCGTCAATTTGAAAGGTGGCCAATAATAAAGGATCATCCTTAAGGCTTGATGTGCTAAAATTATTTCATGTCCAGCATTTGCACAGATGAGGTAAAAATAGACGAAATACTCACGAGGGGAGTCCATGAGCTATTCACCAAGGAAGAGCTGAAACAAAAGCTTATGAGCGGAAAAAAGCTTCATCTCAAGCTGGGAACGGACGTAACAGGACCAAACCTACATTTGGGACACACAGTGGCGCACAGGAAAATAAGAGACTTTCAGGAACTGGGACATGACGTTACCTTCATAATAGGTGACTTTACAACATTGGTAGGAGACCACTCGGACAAAGTCGATATGAGAACAGAGACCAGCGCCGATGAGATCAAAAGGAATGAACAGCGCTACACAGAGCAATTCTTCAAAACAGTCATAAAGAGTCAAACTAAGATAAGGCACAATTCAGAATGGCTCAAAGAACTGAAGTTCAACGATATTATTGGTTTGGCAAGGCAGTTCACCATAGCCCAGATGTTGGAAAGAGAAACTTTCATGTTGAGATACACTGAGAAAAAACCCATTGGGCTTGATGAGTTTATGTACCCGCTGATGCAAGGTTACGATTCTGTTGCTCTAAATTGCGATGTTGAATTCGGAGGCACTGATCAGACCTTCAACCTACTTGCCGGACGCAAGATAATGCAGTTGTTCAATCAAACTCCTCAATGTGCAGTAGTGACCAGGCTGCTCACTGGAAGTGATGGTAAGCCCATGGGCAAAAGTCTCATGAACTTCATACCTATCCTGGATAACCCAGAAGACATGTATGGCAAGGTTATGTCTATAGTAGACGAGGTTATATTCGAATACTTTGAACTTGTCACAAGAGTTCCAATGGATGAAATAGCCCAAATGAAACAAGAGGTTGAACATGGTGCCAATCCTATGGAATTCAAAAAAAGGCTAGCGAAGGAAATAACTGCGTTTTATCATGACGAGAAAACGGCTTTGCAAGCACAGGAATACTTTGAAAGAACAGTACAAAGAGGGGAGAGGGGTGAGAAAGACACACTTGAGATAAATATTCCTGAAAATACCACCTTGCTTGAGGCTCTAAAGACAGCTTTGGGAGGAGAAGTGTCCTCAGGTGAAATGAAAAGGGTCATAGCCCAGAATGGGGTTTCTATAAATGATCAGATCCAAAACAGCATGGACACCCAGATCAGATCAGGAGATACTATAAAGTTTGGAAAAAGAAAGTATATTAAAATAAAATGAAACTTTTCGAGCAGAAGTCTCATAAAACAATAAAATCATTTTTCAAGAGAATCATAAAACCCTTTAAGAAGCGTGATTTCATGCTTAAGTTCTTGACAGTCACTATGACACTGGCCCTTCTTTTAAGCTCAGTACTGCCATATATACTTAGATAATGATAGATCTTGGATCACCGGTCGGAGTTGTCCCCAAAATTGGCGCCAGGTACAAATTCATGCTGGAGAAGCTGATAATATTCACGGTTGGTGACCTTTTATACCACTTTCCCTACAGATATGATGACTACTCAGAAATAAAAAACGTTACTGACCTGATAGAAGGTGAGACCGTCACTGTAGAAACCACTTTGGATAAGATCCAAAACATTTATACTCGCAGCTCCAAAAAACTTACCCTGGCAGAGATATCTGACGAAACAGGCAAAATGAAACTTATGTGGTTCAACCAGCAATACATAAAAAAACAATTGAATGAGGGTGGGAAATACAGGTTTAGCGGCAAGATATCAAAATATCAGAACAAACCGACTATTTTCAATCCCAGCTTTGAAAATGCAGAGGATCCCTTTAGAAAGACCGGAAAACTTGCCGCGATCTACCCTGAAACCCAAGGTGTGAAGTCATCCTGGATCTCTTCTAGGATTAACGACGTTCTCCTGGAGATTGAGAAACAAGAAAACAAAAATATTATTTTTAAAGAGTTCATGCCAAAAGAAATAGTAGATAAACATAACTTTATAGATTTTGAAAGTGCACTCAAACATATTCATTTCCCCAAAGATGAACAACAGATAGAGAGTGCAAGGAAAAGACTGGAGTTCGAAGAGCTCTTTTTGGAACTTCTCAAAGTGGAGAACAGAAAATCTCAATGGCATGAAAAAAAAGTGGCGGTGAGAATTGAGAAGAAAAGGTTTATTGATAAGATAAATGATTTTATAAGCTCATTACCCTTCGAGCTTACGGACTCACAAAAAACTGCTGCGGATGACATATTCGAGGACATTGAAAAAGATCACCCCATGAACAGGCTCCTGGAAGGGGACGTAGGAACTGGCAAAACAATAGTAGCAGTAATTATTTCATACCTTACTTTCTTATGTGGTTACAAAGTACTGTACATGGCTCCCACCGAGATATTAGCCAAACAGCACTTTGATACCTTCAAAACATATCTTGAACAGCTGGGGGTAAAGATATCTCTCATAACGGGAAACAAGAAATTGGATGCACTAAAAGACTCGTTTGATGTGCTTATTGGTACTCATGCTATTTTGTACAACATTCAAAAAGTGCAAGATGTGGGCTTGATCGTGATAGATGAGCAACACAGGTTTGGCGTGGAACAAAGAACCGAGCTGATGCAAATATCTGAAAAGGTAACACCTCACATGCTCACCATGACAGCTACTCCCATACCCAGAACCTTAGCACTTACAATATACGGTGATTTGTCACTCTCCACACTCAAAACCTCCCCCAACAAAGATAAGAAGATAACTACTAGAGCTGTCCCAGAAAAGCTGAGGGATCAGGCGTATCGGTGGATTAGAAATAGGGGGGAGTCCACTTTTATAGTGTGTCCGCTCATAGAAGAGAGTATGTTCGAAGGCTTTGAGAATATAAAAGCCGCTACGGCAGAATTCGAGAATCTAAAAAACGGGGCGTTCAACGGTATGGAAATGGGACTCCTTCACGGGAGAATGAAATCA
>JBAZBO010000009.1:0-18431 GCA_041671425.1 Patescibacteria group bacterium
ATCTAAGAAGGAAGATCACAGAGCTTGAAGCGACCACAATGTCCAATCAAAGAGAAGGTAAGATAACGGATCCTACCGTACAGGCCGCTTTGGAAGATGCTAAGGACCTACAGGAACAATTAGTAAAAGGAGTTGAGAAATATTTCCAGTTCTCTTTCTATATCACCATTCCGTCGGACACATTGGAAGAGTTGAATACTGTTTGTGCCAAGTTGGAGTCCACTCTTGGGTCCCTACTGCTGATCTCAAAGTCTGCAACTTTGCAGATGGAGGAGGCATTTCAATCTACTATCCCGACTGGTACCGACAAGCTTTTGATAACCAGGAACATGGACACGACAAGTCTTGCCACGACATTTCCTTTTACCTCCTCAAACCTGACTATGGAAGAGGGGATTATGTACGGGATAAACCGTCACAACGGGTCACTGGTCATATTTGATAGATTTTCCATGGAGAATGCCAACACAGTTATTTTTGCTAAATCTGGCGCAGGTAAATCATACTTTGTAAAACTGGAAGCCTTGAGACTTATGGTTTTTGGAGCCGAGGTTTTGATAATAGACCCAGAGCAAGAGTATAAAACCCTTTGTGATGCTGTGGGTGGAAATTACATAGATTTCTCTCCGAACTCCCCTCATAAAATAAATCCATTCGACCTTTCCGGTATAGCTGTGGAAGGTGAGAATGAGCTTGGTCAGAAACTTTTGTCTTTGCACACCCTTTTGAAACTAATGTTGGGGAGTATAAGTTCCACCGAAGAGGCTCTTCTTGATAGGGCCTTGATAGAAACGTACAGAATAAAGGGAATAACCACTGATCCTGAGACGCAGCTTTCAAAAGAGCCTCCCATAATGGAGGATCTATACAAAGTACTTCTTGGTGCTGCCGAACCCGAGGCCAGAGAGATGTCAGCAAGACTAGAAAAGTATATAAGAGGGTCTTTAGCAGGCATCTTTGACTCCCAGTCCACCGTAAATCTTAGTAGTAAGATGACAGTTTTCTCCACTAAGAACCTTGAGGACATACTCAGACCGGTAGCCTTTTTTATGATCCTGGATTTTGTTTGGACGCGAATAAAGAAGGATCTGAGAAAGAGGATCATGATTGTCGAGGAGGCGTGGTATCTATTGCAGAACGAAGATAGCGCTAGGTTCATCTATGGTATAGCAAAAAGGGCCAGGAAGTACTACTTGGGTCTTACCACTATCTCACAGGATGTGGATGACTTCTTACAGTCTGAGTACGGAAAAGCTATTGTTACGAACTCCTCTATGCAATTCCTGTTGAAACAGCACCCGGCTGCAATAGACAGAGTGGCTGAAACATTTTACTTATCTGAAGGTGAGAAGAGGCTTTTGTTGGGGGCTGATATAGGAGAGGGCCTGTTCTTTGCAGGGTCAAGCCACGTCGCTATAAAAGTTATGGCTTCGGAAGAGGAACACAAGTTAATAACGACTAATCCAAGGGAGGTATTGGAATTGAGGGAGAAAGCTGTAGCGCAAGCCGCAGCCCAAAATACAAGGCCTGTATATAGACCTATGGAAAGGGTGAACATTGAGGCTGAACCTGTACACCCCGTGACCCCATCGCCACCCCCACCCCCGATGGCCCAATCCATACCTCAGTTGCCTCAATCCCAGCCGCGTGTAGCGCCCCCACCTCAGCAGCAGCCCGTACTGCCCAAGATAGAACCACCCAGGCATTTCATGCAGACTGCAGCGCCTTTGTCCACTATCAAAGATGAGGAAAATACTTTGATGGATCAGATGAATACATTAGGTGGTACCCAATCAGGTACTATAGATCTGACTCCTACGCCCCCGCAACAATAACAATATTTGGAAATAGTCCCACAGTGAGAGAGAGCCGCTGGACAAGGGAAAACTTGTATTGTCCAGCGGCTCCGGTGGTCACGAAAAGTCAAAATCGTTGTTCTCTACGCTTCCGTCGCATTCCGGGTTTTCCCTGTGGTGCACTCGGATAAGCTGCTCCTCTGCTCGGTCCCGCCCGGTCGTGTCCCAGGTGTAGTAGTCGAGCGACTTGGTCCCGCCGCACTTATTGCATGTCATGGTAACCGTTTCTTTTTCTCCGTCTGACTCGCGTACACTTACAACTGCCACGTTCTCACCCTCCTGACTAAGATAGTGCGCATTATATACCAAAAGTGCATCCCTGTTGTAGTCTTATTGGATCTATACTGTAAAATAATCTCAAATGATCTTCATCTTCCACGGGGAAAATACTATAAGATCTAGAAACGCCATCCTTGGTATGCAGGAGAAGCTTGGTTTGGATATCCGGTTGGAATTTCCAATAAATGAGATAACTCCCGCCCAACTTCATGATGCCTGTGCCTCTTTTGATATCTTTGGCAAACCCTCCCTGGTAGTTTTGGATATATCTGGTGCCGGCAGGATGGATCTAGAGCCCTACATAGAGCGTTGTTTACGACTATCGAGTGATTCCATACTGGTAGTATACTCAGACAAATCTCTTACCAAGACCAACGCGTTCCTGAAGGCTGCAGACAGCTTGAAGGCCCGAGTTGCTTTGTCTGAAGAGACAGAGGACTCAAACATCTTTGATTTTGTGGATCAGACCTTTTTCAAAAATAAGAATAGTGCCTACAAAGAACTCAGGAAACTTTACCTGGAAAGGGAAGACAATTTTAGGATATTTTCCATGATGCTTTATGGTATGAGAAATATTGCATATGAGAAGTTCTCGTCTCCAGCCCTGTTCAAGCTAGCTCCCTTTGTCAGGAGTAAAGTGGAAAAACAGGGGAGGAAGTTTTCCGAGAGTGACGTACGCGCCCTTTATGGTGAGTTCTATGATTTGGACAGAAAAGTGAAAACAGGAGAAATGGATTGTGGTTTGGCTGTCGTAACGCTTTTGGAGAGCATAAATGTATAAACCTAAGGTTTATGAGAAGGATCTATCCTTCGACCCTATCTATAAGACCACTAACAAATCCTTCTTCTTCAGGTCAAAAGTGTATCCGGTGTCTCTTTTTTGTGTGGGGACGCTGCTTCTTGCTACACAGGTGGTTATCCCAGTTATCCTAATAAAAGGGAATGACGAAGTGAAATCTCCAGTTACTTCAAGCGTTTTGGGAATAGCTAGCGGGTTTAGGGATTTTGAGTTTACTGAGCTTGAGGAGTCTACTGAGGTAGTGGAAGAGAAAGCTACAGTTCCGGAAACATTCTATCTCAGTGTTCCAGAACTTGGGATTGAGGATGCCGTGGTTGAGACTAATTCTCCCTCCCTTAATCCAGATCTCAGGTTGGGGCATTACAAGGGTTCAGCACTGCCCGGGGAGGTTGGAAACACTTTCATTTATGGTCATTCAGTTCTAAGGTGGTTCTATAATCCCAGAAACTACAAGGCCATATTCTCCACTCTTGATACTTTGGATATTGGAGATGCTTTTTATATTACCTACAACAATGAGAAGATCCAGTATAAAGTGAGCAAGATCCAGTACTTGGATCCCAATGAGGTAAATCCCTTGGCGAATGTAAGCCCAAAATTTCTCAACGAATCCACCGCCACACTAATGACTTGTGCCCCTCCGGGAACAAAGATAAAAAGACTACTTGTAAGCGGAGTAATGGTTCCTTAATGAGATTGGAAAGATATCAGTCTCGAGTGGCGTTTTTCTCGAACGTGGCCAAGGCCTTTTTCCTGGGGTTAGTCCAAAGTGTATAAGCACCAAGTGTGAGAATAGTCATGCCTGAAAATAAGGCAAATGTTATTTCCGTAGTTCCCGTGACAGGCACTGTACTTTGAGTAGTCTCTCTCGTGGTTGCACCAGCTAAAACTTTAGAGGGTTCCATCTTTTGTTCAGAAAGTTCCTCGAAGGCTGATTTTTCCGTAGATTCACCAAGTACATCTTCCCTTGGGGCAGAATAGGATTCTATGTCCACTTCTTTACTGGCTGATGAGGTGAGATAGTAGAAAAGAAAGAACACCCCCAACGAGACCATGAAAACTAGTGCGAAGGTTTTAAATCCACTTTTTGCTTGATAGCTATTATTCATCGGCAGGTCCGAAAGTTCTATCCAAGAACTCCGTATTTATTTTACCATTAATAGGGGTGGACTTTTCAATAAGATCTTTCTCGGCCTCATTATGTGCTCTGTATGCGCTTATGCCTGTAGCTATGAGAAGAAGAGTGGTAAATACTGTTAACGATGTAAGGGATATCAGAGTTTTCATTGCAATTTGTTAGAGTAATTAAATACTTTTATTCTCGCGACCACAACACTGTCGTCCCTTTCCCTTTTTGCCTCTATGCTATCTATTTCGCTTAATCTTTCCATAGAGGTTATTGCGGTCGTCAGGTTGTTGATGGTTTCCATTGGTCCCTCCAAAGTTGCCATCACTTCTGTTACGGTAGGAGATACCTTTGAGATAGAAAAGCCCTTCAGTTCGTAACCGGCCCTAGCCGCCTGTAATGAGAGCTCTATTAGATATCTCTCCTCCTGAGGCCTATCAGGTATAGATACATTAAGTTTGTCTATTTGAGTAGTGTGTGTCTGGATTTCATTTAATAGGCCAGCTACCAATGCCTCCTTTTCCTCAAAGTTAGAAAGGGCAGTATTGTACTCTTCTTGTACCTGCATTTTTGTTTTCATACGATTTATTCCGCCTCTTATGCCCAAGAAGCCTAGGAACACAATATTGTATAAAAACAAGGCTAAGAATAGGTTAATTTGAGTTTCGTACTTGATTTTCATTTGAAGATTACCCCTGCTTCTATGGTAAAGATATTGTTTGAGGTATCCAAAGATGCAGATCTAAGCTCTATTGTCTCAACAGTATCCTCCTTAAGATATTTACTTATCAGCTTGGTAAATGACAGGACGGATTGCGCTTTGAACTCAATGGAAATGGTTCTATCTTTGTAGGTTATGCTTTGGAGAAGGACTTCTGATGGCAAATCCGCCAATATGATACCCGTATAGCTTGCCACATCTACTCTACTTGAGGCAACCTCCTGGTATTTGTCTATCTTACCAGTGACTTTCTCTATTTCGGTCCAGCTTTTTTCGTCAGGCTTGAATTTCTGATATGAGATGTTCAACCTATTTCTAAGGTCTGTGATGTGGTTGTTCTGGGCAGAATGCCATATGATCATGATGACCAGGATAACGTTCACTACCAGGATAGTAATAACGACAACGGGGAGGAAACTACTGACTCTTTGAATATGTGTTGTTTTTGTATTTAGAGACGGGTCAAGAAGATCTGGAGTCCTATTTGGATTTTGCGGGTCTTCCTCGTGGTTTCTTTGCGCCAGTGGATTTAGGGCTTGGATTTTCAACAGCCACTGAAGATTGAGCAGTGAGTTTTTTGGCATATCTAGACTTCAACCTGCTTGCTTTGTTCTTATGGATAGCCTTTACTTTGGCGGCTTTATCCAGGGTTTTTTGCAGGTTGATTTCCTTCTGTGTTAGTATATCAGTTGTTGAATCCTTGTCTGCAAGTACTTTCATAAAAGCTTTCTTTGCACTAGACACTGAACTTTTCCAAAACAGATTGTTCTTTTGTTTTCTTAATGAGCCCCTATGGGCCTTTTGTACGGATTTTTTATTAGCCATAAGACGCCTGCAATGATAACATATTTACCATTATGGTCAATACTGCGCTAAAAAAGTTCGGTAACGGACTGTTCTCAGTCCAAAACTCCATCTTGTCTGCCGCCGCAATAATTGGCGTGGCCAGTGGTGCAAATGCAGTCTTGGGTTTACTGAAGGGCAGGTTTTTGGCTTCAATGTTTGGTGTATCAAGAGAACTGACCATCTTTTATGTTGCCGATAGGATACCCAATATGATCTACTCGGTGCTTGTTGTGGGGGCAGTATCCACAGTTTTTATACCAATATTCTCTGAGAAGTTGAGAGAGAATAAGGAAGGAGCATGGCCTTTGGCATCTTCGATATTCTCTGTGCTTGTAGTATTTTTCGGAGTGCTAGGGGGGCTGCTATTTATCTTCTCACGACAGGTTATTTCAGCACTATCTTTAGGGAGATTATCAGCAAGTGAGGTAGTCCTAGGAGCCAACCTTATGAGGATAATGATAGCCTCTCAACTTATCCTTGTGATCAGCAGCTTCATTACCAGCATACTTCAGTCATTCAAGTACTTCCTGATTCCGGCCCTTTCTCCTATCCTTTATAACCTGGGTCTTCTGGCGGGGATCCTGCTTTTGTCACAAAGATTTGGGATCTACGGCCCCGCACTGGGTGTTGTGATCGGATCTGCCCTTCATCTTCTTATCCAGCTGCCACTTATGAAGAAATTGGGGGTTGATATCAGGTTCAACCTTGATATGTCTGGTATGGGTGTTCAGAAAGTAGTTTCACTGGTTCCGTTCAGGGTCTTGAGCGTTGTCATATCAAACGTAATCTCCACGATCAACAATTCTCTAGCCATTTTGGTATCTGTTCCTTCTGTTGTCTACTTAGCTTACGCAAGCACGCTTCAATTCTTTCCCGTAAGTTTATTTGCAGTATCTATGTCTGCGGCTCTGCTTCCTACCCTTTCTGTACAAAGTGATGACTTAGAAAAGTTCAAAAAGATATTCTTAACATCCTTGCACCAAATGCTTTTTCTGATAGTGCCTGCCAGTCTCATACTCGCTATTTTGAGAGTTCCTGTCGTGAGATTAGTGTATGGAGTTTCAAATTTCCCATGGGAGGCCACCGTGAAGACCTCCTATACTTTGGCGTTCTTTGCTATATCTATATATGCCCAGGGGGCTGTCTACCTTATCACTAGGGCGTTCTATGCCCTGAAGGATACCGCAACACCTGTGAAGGTATCGTTGGTTACCTTTCTACTAAATGCTTGCCTATCTCTGTCTTTCATAAGGGTTCTCGGTTGGGGTGTATGGTCACTCGCCCTGTCGTTTTCTATCATGTCGACGACAGACTTTCTGATAATGCTTTACTTATTGTCCAGAAAGCTTGGCGGCTTCTCGAAAGAGACATTGATTATACCAATTGTGAAAATCTTTTACGCCGCTGCCATCATGAGTGTCTTCCTTTACCTACCACTCAAACTACTGGATAACTTTGTTTTTGATACTACCAGAACTATTGATCTGATATTGTTGACAGCTACTACCGGAACCCTGGGTATGTCCACCTATCTTTTACTGACCAAACTACTGAAAGTTGAAGAGATACAGCTTTTCTATAGACTTGTGAGAAAGCTTAGTTTTAAGAAGTCCACAATGCAGGATCAGCTTGGTACTGACCTACAATAAGGTTGTAAAAAAAGGTATAATCTCTCCGTCTATGTTAATGACCCCTGCCAAAAAACGTATTCTGGTGGCGTTTTCTTCTTTGCTCTTGGTCTTGGGGCTGGTCCTTTTTGTTTCCGACCGTTTTTTCACTGACTATTCTACAAACGACAACCCCCCAATAGCTAATGATGTTGTGCCCGAAGTCTATTATGAGGGTGTTATAACTTATATCAGCTCCAGCCTGTATCCTGATGACAAGATAGGTTATTCTCTTACCGATGCATCGGGAAAGCAGATAATCCTTTTGAAGGCCAGAGACGAAATGTTGGTAGTGTCAGAGGGTTTGACGGCAAGGGTTTATGGTAAGGTTTCCAATACAAAAGATGGAAAGAGCAAAGTTTTGCTGGTGGAAAGGGTTGTAATAAACAATGGCTCAAATTGAGTTTAAGAATGTGACAAAGGAATATGAGGATTTTATTGCTCTAAAAGAGGTGACAATTTTTATTGAGAAGGGTGAGTTTGTTTTTATAGTAGGACCTTCTGGAGCCGGAAAATCGACCTTGATAAAGATGCTGATCAGAGATGAGCAGCCTACGTCTGGTGAGGTTGTCTTTGAAGATAAGAATGTTTTAGATATTCCAAGGGAGGATCTTTGTAATCTAAGGAGGAGAATAGGTGTGGTATTCCAGGATTTCAAACTGCTGGATTCTAAGACGGTCTTTGAAAATGTTGCAGTCGCGACGGAGGTTGTGGACTGCCCTAAGGAAGAAATTGATGCTGTTGTTCCGAACGTTTTGAATATGGTGGGTCTTTTGGACAAAAGAGACAAGTATCCCGTACAGCTATCCGGTGGGGAAAAGCAAAGGCTCTCTATTGCCCGAGCCCTAGCCCATGAGCCTGATGTTCTGATTGCTGATGAACCCACGGGTATGATAGATCCGGTAGCCTCAGATGAGGTTATGATTGTACTAGAAAGGATCAATGAGATGGGTACCACGGTAGTTATGGCCACACATGATGAGGTAGTAGTGAACAAGATGAAGAAAAGAGTTATCAGGATGAAGAATGGTTCCATAGTATCTGATAAAAAGAAGGGAAAATACGATGAGCAATCTGATGAATAGCATGTTGGCCAATCTTAAGAGGGAGAGGCTTCTGGTGATAACCAATATTGTTGTTATGAGCATAAGTTTTCTGGTCTTAGGTATTTTTACCAGTGTCATATTTTTGTCCCAGTCAATGCTGAAATACCTGGAGAATCAAGCTCAGCTAATGGTTTTCTTTAAGGACGAGTTTGTAGAAGAAAAGATACTGAAATATAAGACTGAGTTGGAAAAGGACGAACGAGTCTTAAGTATCAGTTATGTTTCGAAAGAAGATGCCTTCAATATATTTACCGAGGCCAATAAAGATGAGCCGATCTTGCTCGAATCCCTTTCTTCCGACATTTTACCGGCAAGCTTGGAGATCAGGACCAAAGATGTAAGAGATCTTGCTCCAATGGCAGAGTCTATAAGTAAGGCGGAGGGGGTTGAGGAAGTGAAGTTCTTTGAAGATGTGATAGACAGGTTTAGAAGTATAAGCTTAGTGGTTCATATAGTGGGTTTCGTCTTGGTAGGTCTTTTGCTTCTGGTCTCTTATTCTATAGTGCTGGCTACTCTCAGAATGACTATATCTGCGAAGGGCAAGGAACTGGAGATACAAAGATTGGTAGGAGCCTCTGATGCATTCATAAAAAGGCCACTCCTGGTGCAAGGTATATTCTTTGGTATTGCCTCGGCACTTGTTTCTTCGATAGTGCTTATTACCGTAAGCTTTATTCTTTCCTCCTCGGGTCTTTACTCAAACCTAAATGTACCATTCATACCTGGGGCCAAAACCTCGCTTGGAGTGTTTTCGCTTTTTGACTCCCTTCTGATCCTGATCTCTGGGGGTGTGTTGGGATATTTTGGTAGTCTGTCGGCCGTCAAGAGATATTTGAAAATCTAGTGGCCTCATGAAATATAAACTACTCCTCTTAACACTGGCATCGGTTTTTTTGTTCCTCACAGGGACTTTGGTGGTTTTTGCCCAAGATACCACGCCGGCAGACAATTCTGAGGAGGTCCAGGACCTGGAGAAAAAGATTGAGGAATATGAAGAAAAACTTGAGGGTATAAAATCTGAGAAGGCGTCACTACAAAAAGAAATATCCTTTGCTACCACTCAAATAAGCCTTACTGAGGCTAGGATCGCTGGTGCCATTGCGGAAATCGCCCAGAAGAATAGGGAGATCCAGGAACTGGCAGAGGATATCCAAGATCTGGGGCTTAGGATAGATAAGCTGCTCAAGTCTATCTCTTTTCAGCAGGATGTTCTCAGTGAAAGGAAAAGAGCCTATTACAAGATAGCCGAAAGTACCCCACCCGATGTGGAGCTTTTGTTCTTTCTGGTAAGTCCTTCCACTCTTGCGGAGAAAATTCAAAAGTTCACCTATTCGGAAGTTATGCAAGATAGGGATAAGAAACTTCTATTGGAGATGGAAAAGACAAAGGAGGCTTACACCAAGCAAAAGGGTTTGTTCGAGGAGACAAAGTTGAAGGAAGAGCAGCTAAAACAGCAGGTGGAGGCAAGAAAGGTCTCCCTGGACAACTACAAGGTAGATTTGGTGGATCAGAAGGCTAGTAAAGACAAGTTGCTAAGAGACACTCAGAACAATGAGGCCAAGTATCAAGAGCTTTTGGATGATGCCAGACGAGAGTTCGAGCAGATAGTGGGAGCGGCAAGTGCGTTGAGGGATTACACTCCCCGAAAGGTAAAGGCTGGTGAGCAGATAGGTATTCAGGGAAATACCGGGCGCTCTTATGGAGACCACTTGCATTTTGGTGTCTATAAGTATGGCTCCCTTGATGAGATTGTGGATTGGAACTGGTATTACGATAACTATGTTGATCCCGCGAAAAAACTTAAATCCAAAACAGTTACTTGGGATACTGGGTGTGAATCCACTCAGACCAGGACTGTGGGAAGTGGGGATTGGAAGTGGCCTATGAGCAGTCCTACTATATCCCAGGGTTTTGGTCATACATGTTACTCTAATCTCTACTATGGAGGTAAAGCTCACCCGGCTTGGGATATGTGGGGTTCTTATGGCTCCCCGATTTATGCTGTTGAGGATGGAGACGCCTATTTTTGCAGGAACTGCTTGGGTGATGGAGGCAACGGTGTCTTTATTTTCCACGATGATGGATATATGACCCTTTATTGGCACCTTAGGTAATACCCATTTTTACTGGATTATAGACGCCCTTTTGCCGCAAAAAGTTTGGTAGTTTGTCTTTGTGAATGCAGAAGGCAACCATTTTGATATCAGTTTGGTATTTCCTGCTGTTGAAGCAAGCGAGGTATTTGAGGTCAGTCTTAAGTATTCTCTTCAAGGGTATAAGGAACAGGATTTCAAGATTAGAAACACCAATCCCCAGGTTTGTATAGTGGATGAGCTTGACCAATGCGTGCCCTCTTTTGCCACATGGAATCTGACTCCGTCTCTATCAAATGTTATCCGCGTCAAAGTTACAGGAAATTTTGTTGGGGCAATCCCTTTATCTTTTGAAGTCCAAAATATAAAAACAGGCGAGACTTATCTGACGTCAGAAAGGCTGCTTTGGAAGAAGGGTTACTACTCCAACTATATTAAACATCTGAATGAAAGAGTTATGGCGGAATCTGCAATGCTGGTAGAAAGTACAGAAAGTCATCCAGATGGACTCTATTCAAAATACGACTTCTTTGTTTTAGCACCGCTTCTGTTTTGTGTTCCCTTGGTCTTGGGACTCTTAACTTACAAAATGATAAAATCTCGTAATGAGTCTAATTAAGAAATGGGGGCCTGTTGTCTTTATGATGGCGGTTATCTTTTGTTTTTCCTCCATGAAAGGAAACACTGTTGATGCCTTGGGTTTGGGGAAGGAAAGTTACCACATAAATGGTCACTTCTTTTTATTTCTTGCCTTAGGGCTTACCCTTTATCGGGCTGTAAGGTCCTACCCGATGAGTCTCGCTGTTGGTGTTCTATATGGTATAACAGATGAGGTGCACCAGGTCTTTGTGCCTGGCAGAACAGCAGGGCCATTCGATGTTTTTGTTGACAGTATGGGTGTGCTTATTTCCTTGGGTTTGATATGGCTAATTACACGCTTGAAGACACAAAAAAACTAGCTGAAAGGGTAGCTGAAAAGCTGATTCCCGGGGATGTGATTGCCCTATCTGGAGATCTTGGATCTGGAAAAACCACCTTTGTGAAGTTTTTGGTTGAGGCTTTGGGATTTGATTCCAAGGTACAAAGCCCTACTTTTGTAATTTGCAGGAAATACGTTGGGGGTAAGGGTCCCATAAAAGTAATTAACCATATAGATTTGTACAGAATCCAAAACAAAGTTGAGTTGGAAGGCCTTGGTGTCTCGGAACTTCTGACAGAGAGAGACGCGATAAGCGTGATTGAATGGCCTGACCTTATTGAGGATAAACTGCCGCAGGGTACTATGAAGATCACCTTTGAATATATTGATGAGGAGAAAAGGAGGGTGAATGCACGAGATCTATATAGATTCGACAGAAAGATATGAGAAGCTGGTAAGACTTACCCGTGACGGAAGCACTGTTTCTGAAAGATTTGGGGATATAGACATTGTATCCGCAATAAAAGAAATTCTAGACGAAAACAGCCTTTCTGTTAATGACATAAAGAGATTTAACGCGAATCCAGGTCCAGGTTCTTTTACCGGTATAAAGCTTGGTATTACCATAGCTAATGTTCTAAATTGGTCTTTGGGTATATCAGGGTTGAAAAACCTCCAGACCCCTGAGTATGGCAGGGAACCCAACATTTCTAAAAGACGCGATTCTGAGGTATAATTACCCGCATGAAGATTGTAGTTACAGGTGCCGCAGGCTTTATTGGTTCCCATCTATCTGAACGTCTGTCCGACATGGGTCATGAGGTGGTAGGCATAGATGCTTTTACCCCCTATTACGACAGAGCTTTAAAAGAGCTTAACGCACAAGACATAAGAAATAAGAACGTCAAACTGCTTGAGCTGGATCTATCCGAGGCTGCCCTTTCTGATGCAGTCTCTGATGCAGACTTCGTTTTTCACCTGGCTGCACAACCCGGCATATCTGCAGACACCACATTTGATATATATCTTAAAAATAATTTCCTTTCTACATATAAACTTTTGGAGACGTTGAAGGATAACTCAAGATTGAAGTGCTTTTTCAATATCTCAACCTCATCTGTATACGGAGAGAATGCAACCGGTTCAGAGAGAAGACCCCCGACTCCGACTTCCTACTATGGTGTGACCAAATTGGCCGCGGAGCAATTGGTTCTTTCTTATCAAAGAGATAAGGGTTTTCCGGCCTGCTCCCTAAGGTTGTTCTCCGTCTATGGAGAGAGGGAAAGACCAGAGAAACTTTATCCCAAACTTATAAGAAGCATAATAGAGGAAAAACCCTTCCCATTGTTCGTGGGTAGTGAAAAGCATCTGAGGAGCTATACATATGTTGGTGATATTTTGGATGGGTTGATCGCGGCTCTTGAGAACTATCCCAAATGCATAGGTCAAGCCTTCAACATTGGTTGTGATACTGCAATCACTACTGGTGAAGGAATAAGGTTGGTTGAGGATATGATCGGCAAGAAGGCTATCATAGAGCTCAAGCCAAAAAGGGCAGGTGATCAGCTCAAGACCCATGCTGATATAACAAAGGCTAGAAGGATCCTTGGCTATGAACCCAAAGTATTGCCAGCTGAGGGTTTGGAAAAAGAGGTAAAATGGTTCAAGGAGAAATTCTATGCCCAATAAAAAACTGGTCTCTGTAGTTATTCCCTGTTACAACGAAGAAAAAAATATAAACCGCACTTTCGATGAGATTTTAAGAATTTCCAAAGAAACAAATTATGATTTCGAAATAATAGCCGTGAATGACGGTAGCAAAGACGGTACCTGGGGTGTTATTAAGAAATATGCGGAAGAGCACGAGAACATAAAAGGGGTGGATTTGCTAGGAAATTTTGGACAGAGTTGTGCCTATATGGCTGGGTTTGATGCCTCGCATGGAGACTATATAGTTACTGTTTCTGCAGATTTGGAGATCCCTATAGATAATGTCAAAAAAGTCCTTCACTACCTTGATGAGGAAGGTTATGACTTTGTGAATACGAATAGGGTAGGAAGATGGGGTGGAGAGCACGCAGCCAAAAGTGATATGGCCAACAAGATCATTACTAAGGTCTCAAAGGTACATATGAATGACAGAGGCTCGGGAGTGAAGGGATTTTGCAGGCCACTTATTGATAACCTTAGGCTTTATGGTGAGATGCATAGGTTCATCCCTGATTATGTTTCTGTATATGGAGCCAAGATGATCGAGTTTGAGGTGGAATTCAAGGATAGGGATTTTGGCACGTCCGCTTACAAGGGTAGTAAAAAGACCATCAAGGTGATACTTGATCTTGTGACTTTAGCTTTTATGCTCTATTTTGCCAAGAAGCCCTTTACCCTAATGCCTGGTAGACTTTTTGGAGCTACAGGTGCGGTTATCTCTGGTTTAGGTGGTTTAATAGGTTTCTATCTTTTTGTTATGAAAATCTTGGGTTATTCCATAGGAGATAGGCCTTTGCTGACCTTGGCGGTACTTATGATCACTGTAGGTATTCAATCTATGATGATGGGTATGATAGGGGAGCTTTTGATGCGCACCTACTTCGAGTCTTCTGGAAGAAAGACCTACGTGGTTCGACACACAGCCAACTAAAGGTAGCGGGGGTTTGATTTTTGGTCGCGCCCCCGTCAGTATCCCATTGATTCCCTAACTTTGACGTAGAAGCAAAATCCCCCGCAGGCCAAAAGTGTGGTTTCCAATCCTGGGCTTATGGTCCCACCATTGTGACTAGAATAGTAGATGGTGTGCCCCTGCTCCTTTGCTACCTGTTCCAGGTAAAAGGCCAGTGCCCAGATGTCGGGATAGCCTTTTGTAAAGGCCAGCTCCTCCAGTGGGACCTGCACATTAAAGCCGTACCCCTCATGAGGTTTCTTGATATTTGGTTTGAAATATTTCCTCCAGATTCTAAGTGCTTTCCTCTTCATGAAGTGGGCATATTTCGCGCAAATGTCCATTTTCAGACTCCTCCCTTGCATCTCGTTCGCGTCTCTCTGAAGAGAGTATATAGGACATTTGTTTATCAGAACAGTCAAATTCGTGAGTAAAGTTTTGGAGTTTGTATGTTTAAAAAAGGATGGGGGCTTGATTTGCGGTCTCGCCCCCTGATTAACACACTGATCACCTAACCCTGAGATCAAATCCCAGACCAGACGCCACTGACGGAACAGGTTCATTGATGCGACGCCCGTTACCACGCCGGGGTTTGCAAATGAAGATCGTAGCTCCGTGTTTTCTTGCAACCCCTTGCAAATGGATAGTCAGCCTTCGCCGGTCTTGGGGGTACACAAGGTCCTGAAACTCTGACCTTGGGATTGAGACTGTGGTGCCCTTGTGGGAGTCCCCGCTCAATTCCGGTTCGAAGTACTGGCACCACAGTCGTTCGGCCATAGCTCTCATGGCGTTGTTGTAGCGCCTACAGATTTGCCGCATGTCTGTGGCGATCTTGATGCCGTTGGCTCTCCACCAAGTACACGGCCTTATTTCATCCCCTGTTCCTCTGACATAGGAAATGGAAAAGATCTCCTCCCTTCTGGCCTGATCTATCAGTTCTCGTGCGTCCCGCCACCCCTCGAAAAAAGATCTTCTGTTCCATGGGTAGATTACGCAAGAACCCTTCTTAACAGCAGTATCAAGTACAGCTCTGGGATCCATTTGGCACCTCCGCAAAAATCTAGTATCTCTCCTGCCCGTAGTATATACATCGCCCCATAGCATTACAACAGAGAAAAAACCACAATATCTGTTAGAATCCCTTTGTTATGGATCAGAAAAATATTAGGAACTTTTGCATAATTGCCCATATAGATCACGGCAAGTCCACGTTGGCTGACCGTTTTCTAGAGATCACCCATACCATTGAGAAAAGAGATCTAAAAGAGCAGACCCTAGACAGCTTGGATCTAGAAAGAGAAAAAGGTATTACTATAAAACTCAAAGCCGTCTGCATGAGTTACGAGCTTTCAGGCCAGAGATATCAGCTCAACCTAATAGATACCCCGGGGCATGTGGATTTTTCATATGAAGTATCGCGCTCCTTAGCTGCTTGTGAGGGAGCTATCCTGGTGGTGGATGCCACGCAAGGTATAGAAGCTCAGACCGTTTCTAATGTCTATAAAGCAAAAGAGGCTGGCCTGAAGATAATTCCTGTTTTGAACAAAATAGATATTTTGCAGAATGAGGCAGAAAGAATAGCTGCAGACATGGTAAAGACCTTTGGTTTTGCTAAGGAAGAGATACTGGGAGTTTCCGCCAAGACTGGCCAGGGAGTACCTGAGCTTTTGGAGCAGATCATCGCCAGAGTTCCCGCTCCAAGTGGTGATGAAAATAGCCCATTAAGAGCCTTGGTCTTTGATACTTTTTATGATGATTTCTTGGGCGTGATGGCCGCAGTTAGGATAGTGGATGGAAGCTTGCGTACAGGAGCCCTAGCCTTGAAACTTCTGGCGAGCAAAACGCAATTTGATCTTTTGGAGATAGGTATATTCATTCCTAAGAGGAGAAAAGCAAATGCTCTGCAAGCAGGGGAAGTGGGTTATGTGGCGACAGGCCTTAAAGACATACACAGTGTAAAAGTGGGCGACACTCTCTCCACAGACTTTGGTGTTGCAGCATTGCCTGGGTACAAAGAAATAAGGCCTTTTGTTTTTGTATCCATCTTTCCAGTGGATAATGATGCCTATCCTGCTCTAAGAGATGCCCTGGAGAAGCTCTCCCTTTCAGATTCTTCTTTGCAATTTGAACCGGAAAGCAGCAGCGCTTTGGGGTTTGGTTTCAGATGTGGGTTTTTGGGCCTATTGCATGCCGATGTGGTGCAGGAAAGATTGGAGAGGGAATATAACCTCAATCTTATTTCTACTACTCCATCAGTAGCGTACAAAGTAATGATGACCAATGGTAATGAGGTCACCTTGAAAAGACCTTCGGAACTTCCTGACCCCACGCAGATAACAGAGATCCAGGAACCTTGGATCCTTCTAAACATTGTTTCACCCGCAAAGTATGTGGGGGGCATAATCACCTTGTGTGAGGAACGCAGGGGCATTATGCAAAAGATGGGTTATCCCACCGAAGACCGCGCAGTTTTTGAATACAAGTTGCCTTTGAATGAGCTGGTCCTGAATTTCTTCGATGACCTGAAAACTATATCTTCCGGGTTTGCTAGCTTGGACTATGAATTTCTGGGATACGAAAAGGTGGATGCGGTCAGACTGGATATTTTGGTGCATGGCAAGATGGTTGAGCCCTTCTCAAGTATTGTGGTTAAAGATAAAGCTGTGGAGATAGGAAAAGAACTGATTTTGAAACTCAAAGACGTGATACCCAGACAGCAGTTTAAGGTGTCTTTGCAAGCGGCTATTGGTGGCAAGATCCTGGCCAGGGAAGATATTCCCGCCATGAGAAAAGACGTTTTGGCCAAAATGTCTGGTGGTCATAGAGAAAGAAAAGATAAACTTTTGGATATTCAGAAAGAAGGGAAGAAAAGAATGAAGAAACTAGGTAGCGTAGACATCCCCCAGGAAGCCTTTAGACAGGTATTGAGCAGATAGGGAAGTTTTCCTCTTGACAGAGTTAGCACTCATGCTATCATTCTGATAATTATGCTTACAGACAGACAGATTGAGCTATTGGAATACATCATCCGCGAGCACATGACCTCTTCCGAGCCCGTTGGGTCCACTTTTTTGGTTGAAAAATACAATTTGAAATATTCCCCAGCTACGGTTAGGAACGAAATGGCAAAACTTTTGGATGAGGGTTTTCTAGAAATGGTTCACACTTCTTCCGGCAGAGTTCCCACATCCAGGGCCTACAGGTATTACCTAAGTGACTTGATGGAGGAGGAAGACTTTCCCGTACTGCAAGAAGTGGCTATAAAGCAGAGACTTTGGTCCGAGAGGTATGACTTTTATAAACTCATAAGAGAAGTAGCTATCTCCCTTGCCGATATCACAAAAGAATTAAGCATAGTCACTTCAGAAGGTGGTTATGTCGTTCCTGCGGGCATAGGAAATATTTTGGAGAACAAGGAATTCTGGGATATAGATGTGGCTAAGGCAGCGATGAACCTTTTGGATAGGTACGAGCTTTTGGAAAAGGTTTTTAACAGCACCCCATCCGAAAGGGGGAATGTTTACTGTGTTATGGGTGAAGAGCTTGGTGACGATAACCTAGCAGCCTGCTCCATGCTATTCTCACCTTATAGAAGTCCTAAGCACAATGGTTATGTGGCGATCCTAGGGCCATCAAGGATGAATTACCAAAATGTGATACCGGCAGTAAGATATACAGCCAATCTGGTCGGTGAGCTTACTTCTGCTTGGTAATCTCTAAACTTTTATGAAAGACGATATGAAAAAAGATACAGACAAAAAAGATAGTGCCCTGCAAAAGCAGTTGGATGAGATGGAGAACAATTGGAAGAGGGCTTTGGCTGACTACAAAAATCTGCAAAAAAGAGTGGAAGAGGAGAAGGCAGAAATTGTAAGTTTTTCCAACATGATACTGCTTGCCAGGCTCTTGCCGGTTTTGGATAACTTGGAGCTATTGGAGAAGCACAGCAAAGATGAAGGGATGAGAATGATAACCAAGGAGTTTAGGGATGTCTTGAAGGATGCTGGGGTTGAGGAAATAGAAGCCGAAGGCAAGGAGTTTGACCCAATGACTATGGAGGCAGTGGATATGGAAGGTGACCTCGCCGATAACAAAGCAGTAGTTACTTCCGTGGTCAGGAGAGGTTTTAAAATGAAAGATAGATTAATTAGGCCCGCAAGGGTAGTAGTAAGTAAAAAATAATTTTAATAGGAGGCATATATGGCAAAAATATTAGGAATAGATTTAGGAACTACCAACAGCTGTATGGCTGTAATGGAGAGTGGTCAGACAAAAGTAATACCAAATTCTGAGGGAGCTAACACCACACCGTCTGTGGTAGCTCCAGGGTCCAGCCTTGTTGGTGTGCCCGCAAAAAGAC
>JBAZBO010000010.1:0-18068 GCA_041671425.1 Patescibacteria group bacterium
ATCAAAAGAAAAGGAGGAAGTAGTCAGAAAGTTCAGAGATGGGGAAATAAAAGTATTGGTTTCTACACCGGTTATAGAGGTAGGTATCGACATCCCAGATGCTACCGTGATGGTGATAGAAAGTGCAGAAAGATATGGTCTTGCATCATTACATCAGTTGAGGGGACGTGTAGGAAGAGGATCAAAAGAGGGCTTCTGTTTTGTCTTCATGTCCAATAACTCAAGGATGGGGTACACAAGACTTAAGAACTTGGAAAACATATCTGATGGACTTAGGCTTGCAGAAATTGATATGCAGATGAGGGGACAGGGTGATATCTATGGCACCTTGCAGCATGGATTTAAGAAATTCAAAATTGCGGATATAAATAACCTGGAACTTCTGGAAGAAACCAAACTTTGGTCGGAAAAGATCTTCCCCAAACTTGATGAATATCCTTTACTAAAAAAGAGAGTATTGGAGTACGGGGGGAGTTGGGCGGTGGACAACTAGAAGATAAATCATCCACCACCCAATTACGTTCAATCCACAAAAGGAGGCGTCACTCTCCTCGTCAGAACTGCCAGAGCCATAACTTGGGACGCATACCCCTCGACTTTGCTAGTGGAAAGCTCTTCGCAGTTCACCATGAACTTTACGAAACCTTCACCCAGGGATTCTCCAATCCTGCCAACATCGATGAGCATCCGGCTAAGAAATTCCAAACCCTCATACTCACCGTATGGTACCCCAATTATGACCTTGTAGTAGCAGCCATCCCGAATTTCGGCTAAGTACTTGACACATGGGGGCTTTGGACCGAGAAACACCAAAGGAACTTCACAGACACGCAATCCGTCCGGAAATCGCAACGACAACGTCAAGTCCGCAGGCATGTCTTCTTCTCCTTTACACTAAGATACTTGCAGGTATAGCAGAAGTTGCGAAAACCTTCAACTTATGTTTAAATGCTGGCAGAGACAAAAAGACAAGTGAGGGAAGTGGTTCGGGTGTGTAGCTCAAGGAGAGCAACTGGTTAACACCAGTAGGTTTGCGCAGTCGAGCGCGCACACACTCTTGGGATCCCCGATGTGACCGTGACAAAGATTCTTGTAGGTTCGGTTCTGGGTCTTCGGTTCCAAACAGGTTCGGTTCTGGGTCTTCGGTTCCAAACAGGTTCAGTTCTGGGTCTTCGGTTCCAAACAGGTTCAGTTCTGGGTCTTCGGTTCCAAAAGAGGTCCTGGTCCGTCTTCTGTCGAACATCGGGGGTCCCGCGTACGTGTTCTCCTCCTTGGCTAGGGGCTTCTGGAACAACAAATTGTGACTGCACAACAATTTGCCAGAAGCCCCAGACTTTTTTATAACCTTTTTTATCCAAAGAACTACTCTTGCATCACCAAATCTAATATGATTTAATACTTTCCTCTGAGAGAGAGACACGCGTATTAGCTTAGGGGTTAAAGCAAGCGCCTTTCAAGCGCCAATCGTGGGTTCGAATCCCGCATACGCGACTAGGGAGCTTTGAAGATGTAATTGGTAGTGAGCAGAAAAGGGTCCGGATTCCCACTCTCATTGATCAACACTGCATTCCAAAGCTCCCAACGATTTATACCACTATCCAGGCCTCCGGGTGATCTGCAACGTCGCAATCATACACTACCGGAGGCCCTTTTTATTGATATAATGCCCATATGCCTCAGCTAAGAATATCAAGCGGAAGCGCCAAAAATAAAAGATTAAAAGCACCCAAGATAACTGGTTTCAGAGGAGTGCAGGAGATCGTTAAGTCTGCAGCATTTTCAATAATAGGACAAGATAATACTGATAATGCCGTCTGCCTTGACCTTTACGCAGGAAGCGGCAATATGGGACTGGAAGCCCTCAGTAGGGGAGCGGCTTGGTGCGACTTTGTGGACAATAGCGCCCTAGCACAGCAGGCTGTGGAAGAAAACTTACGCAACTGCGGATTTACGGAGAAATGCAGTTTCATACTAGTGGACGCAGTCAAATTCGTGGCAGAAACTCCCAACAAATACAACATAATCTTTGCCGATCCGTTCTATGCAGATACCACTCACCGGTTCTTAATCAAAAATATAGCAGAGATACTAAATCCCAAAGGCTGGGTGGTATTCACACATGGTAAAGAACTTAGCATGGAGGCTATGGTTAAAGATACTAACCTTGTGATATACACCCAAAGAAGATACGGAGGATCTTATCTTTCTATCTTGAGAAAGACAGGCTTATCAGAAAGTGCCTAGCACTTCCTAAACGCGGGGGCTGTCCTTGACAAAAGCCAATGCTTTGCCTATATTACCAAGGTTGATTTTGTCATCCCAAAGGGGATAGAATGGATATCTATGGCAGTACCAAAAAGAAAACACAGTAAAAGTAGGGTCAGAATAAAAAGGCACGAAAAACTTCTCAGAAAAGAGATATCCTTTGTGAAGACCAAGGATGGAAAAGGTATTAAGAGACCTCACGTTGACGAATACATAGAGCTTTAGATATGCAGAATTTGTCAGATTCAAGACATGAAGCAAGAAAGCTGGCGTTGGCTGCAATATTCTGCTGGCTCTTTTCGGAAAGTGACGAGCGCGAGTCACTGGCAATGACCAAAGATCTGGTAGCAGGAAATGAGGCTGATGAGGAACTCACAAAAAGTCTCGTAGCAGGAGTAAAAGCCAACAAGAGGGAAATAGACGACAATATTGAGAAATATGCTCCCGAGTGGCCTATTGACAAAATCTCCAAAATTGATTTAGTTATACTAAGGATTGCTGTGTACGAGCTTTTGTTTGCCGAGGGCATACCTGAAAAGGTAGCCATTGATGAAGCCGTCGAACTGGCAAAAGAGTTTGGCAATGAGAACTCTAGTAAATTTGTTAATGGGGTCTTAGGCTCCATTCTGGAGAAAAAAGAAAATGCATGATTACAATAGAGAACTTATCAAGATAATTTCCGAAAAGACCGGTGTGGAGATAGATGAGATATCCCCCGAATCATATTTTGAAGAAGACTTAAACATTCCAGAACTTGAGTTGATAGAGATACTTACTGAACTGGAAGAAAAATACCAGGTGGACCTTTTGGAAGAAAGAGAGAACCTGACAACTGTCCAGGATCTTTCTGATCTTCTTACAGAGCTGGTCGAGTAGAAAACCTGAATTAAAATGGATTTTAATAAGATCTCAGAAACACTAAAGGTCACCGTCAAAGACGAGAGGTTGATAACGACTGCATTTACCCACAGGTCCTATCTGAACGAACATCCAGAATACGAGAATCCGTCGAACGAAAGACTAGAGTTTCTGGGTGATGCTGTGTTACAACTTTTGTCTTCACAATTCCTATACGAGAAATACCCCAACCATCCTGAAGGAGACCTTACGAACTTCAGAGCTGCCATAGTCTGCACTCAATCCCTTGCCCAGGAGGCAAAAAGGTTGGGCTTTGGAGAATTCCTACTGCTTTCACACGGTGAGGAATCTACAGGGGGGAGAGAAAGGGAATATATCCTAGCTAATACCTTCGAGGCCATACTGGGAGCCTTGTTCATAGAAGAGGACATGGAGTTTTGCAAGAAATTTACTGAGGAAGAACTGTTCTATAAGGTGGAAGAAATGGTAGAAAATGAGTCATATAAAGATGCAAAATCCCTTTTCCAGGAGATAGCTCAGGAAAAAATGGGCATTACACCAGCATATAAAGTGCTGGACTCATGGGGTTTGGATCATGAGAAAGTATTCAAGATAGGTGTATTCCTAGAAGGCGAAGAGTATGGGACCGGTGAAGGAAGAAGTAAGCAAAAAGCTGAACAGGAAGCCGCAGAGAAAGCGTTGGACAAGCTTAAGGCTCTCTGATAGAATGCCCACCGTATGTCACTAAAGATAAGATTATCAAGGTTCGGAAAAACAAACGCCCCTACATATAAGGTGGTAGTTTCTGAGACCAAGGATAAGAGGAATGGAAGGGCCGTTGATATCATAGGGCATTTCAACCCTTTGAAGACCCCAGTAGAGGTACAGATAGATAAAGATAAACTTCAAAACTGGAAAAAGAACGGAGCTCAAACTACCCCAGCAGTGGACAAACTTCTTGAGGGCAAATATTCCTACACTAAATACTCACCAAAGAAAGCGAAAGGTAGCGACACAGAAGCTACAAACACTAAGAAAGCTCCAGAAGGGGCAGTAGAAGCCGCTAAAGAGGCTCAGGAGGCCTAAATGAGAGAATTCATAGAATATCTGGTAAAACAGATGGTTTCCAAGGAAGAGGCAGTTGAGGTCACCGAGGATAAACAAGATACCCAAGTCAGCATTTTCATAAGAGTCGATCCAGAAGATATGGGCATGGTCATAGGCAAAGAGGGTAAGAACATCCGAGGTATAAGAGCCTTGGCCAAAGCCAAAGCCATAAAAGATAACATCAGAGTAAACGTTGAACTTATTGAAGATAAAACAACAGAAAAAAGCGATGCCCCTGAGATTTGATATCATAACTCTCTTCCCAGAACTTTTTGAACCTTTCCTAAAAAGACTCCCTTTGAGAAAAGCTATAGAAAAAGAACTTATCGAGATAAACCTTTGGGACCTGAAGAAGTACGCCATAGACAAAAGAGGTACTGTGGATGATAAGCCATACGGTGGGGGAGCTGGGATGATCCTCATGATAGAACCCATCTATAAAGCTTTGGAGGCTATATCAGATAAAGACATCGTAATAGCTTTATCTCCTTCCGGTGAAAGGTATAACCAACAAATGGCAAGAGAACTCTCAAAAGGCTCACAGGTCACACTTATATGTGGAAGGTATGAGGGAATGGATGAAAGGGTCATGGAAAATCTGACCACAAAAGTAGTTTCTATAGGAGATTACGTATTGTCCGGAGGAGAGATACCAGCTATGGCCATAATGGAAAGCATTACAAGACTATTACCGGGTGTACTGGAAAAAGAGGAAGCCTCCATAGATGAGTCCTTTTCTGAGCCTGACATAAAAGAATATCCCCAATACACCAGACCTGAGGACTTTAAGGGAATGAAGGTTCCAGATGTGCTTCTATCAGGAAACCACAAGGAAATAGAAGAGTGGAGGAAGAATAAGCGAGAAAGAACGCATTAGGTTTCTAATTGATTATTAGAACGGTTGGACTCTCTACACCATAACAATTACCACCTGGAAACAGATCCCCCTCAGCAACTAGAGAAGTGTAAGCGTCTAGATTGGCGCATTCGTGGCCAACACTCGAAGAAGCCTTCTCCATACTTGCAGCTAGTGCATAGTAACTACCAGAATTTATAGACAGATACGTATAGGCTGCGCCTGTCTGAGGGTCTACGGGAAGCTCATTGACGTATTCTGGGAGAAGATCAGCCGACCAAGTACCTTGCGGTGGGTAATGCCTATGGTCAGTAAAATACTGTTCCAAAGCGTTCTGGATCAAGCCAAGATCCGCAATCCTGGTGTTGTCACGCATCTTTGTACGGACTCCACCATAATTTATCATCCCCACAACCAAACCACCCAATATACCAACCAGGGAGATCGCAATTAGTAATTCTATCAGGGTAAAGCCCTTATCCTTACGGAAGTGCGTTGAAATCAAACGGTGTTCCTCCTTCATTAGGCGTTTCGGCTGGAGTCTCGGCAGTTTCACCACCCTCTTCCTCCGTGGTCTCCTCAACCACCAGCTCAGAGATGTCCTCCGGTGTTACCTTATAGATCCTCAAAGCCTTGACCTTATTCAACAAAGCCACAAAATCCGGTGAGGTCATATCCAAAGTTATACTTTCATCTGTAACTGCGGACGATTGTACAAAAAGGTAGGGGGAATTAAGGGTGAAATTGACATCCAAGATACCCTCTTTATCCCTTGAATACCTGTAATTTTCAACATCCACTAGCCTACCGGCATTTTCAATACTGCCCAAGAAAGTGGTCAACTGATCATAGGATCCTCTTACTCCCAAAGAAACTGTCACGTTCTCATACGTAGCAGCGGGTACAGGTGCAGTGGAAGAAGAAACAGCGGAACTGGTTGCTGGCTTACCAGCATAAGAATACGTAAGTCTGGTGATCTCAAAGCCAGACTCCTGAGCTATCATACTGATCTGAGCCAATAACTCCGGAACAGTGGCTTCAGAAACCAGTACGGTATCCATAAGCTGAGCATTCTCTTCTACCACACTTCGGAAATCAATAAGGTCATTCAAAGTAGCTTTCTTATCCTGAAGCTGTTTATTAAGATTTTGGTTTTTTGTCAGTTGGGCAATAAGGACTGGTTTATCTTTCAAAGAGGGCATCAGGAAAAGCAACCCCACAAAAATTGAGGCACCTATACAGATAAGGGGAATTATGAAATTGACCAAGGCACCTCTCAACTTTGAAACATCCAAATTCATGCTGATCTTATCTTTAGGATTCATTTCTTTAGAACCTCCGCGCTGAAATTGGTAGTTATTGAATATCTGGCGGAATTATCCCTGCTTTCGAAATTTACAGAATTCAGTGTTACATCTGTAAAGAGTTTACCGAATTTGGAATCAGTACCTTCCTTGGGGGTATCCAGATTGTTGAAGAAATCTCGAATAGAAAGGTATGTCTGACCAACACCATCCAAACTTACCGTACCATTCCTATTGAGGATGAATTCACTGATGACAACCTCTCCGGGTACTCTATTCTTTGTCTCTTCCATTAACATCGAATAATAGACTCTCTTACCAAGGATCTCCTTTATTGATGCATACTTTTTATCAAGATTCCTGGCCACCACTTCTATATCTGCCATCCCTTCTATATCTTTTCGAAGCTTGGCTACTTAAGTCTCATTATCCTTTATTTCTGACTTTAGTTTTATGTTGTTGTAATAGAAATACCCAGACACGCTAGCTACAGCCAGGAACATCAATATGGTCACAACAGTACTGGCTTTGACAACCTGAACCTTTACTTTCTCAGTTTTTATCTCTTTTGGAATAAGATTGATACTCTGGCCCACTTATAACTCCTTGAGTGCTAGACCCACCGGAGTAACGAACACTGGCCCCAGATGAAGAAGGGTATCCTTTTCGGATTCTATCTTCGGGTGAAGACTAAGTTCCTTCCACGGATTCGCAAGCTCGACCTCTACATCGAGATTGTTTACCATGTAAAGGAAAAGTCCCGGCATCAGGGCAGTTCCTCCGGAAACAATTACTTTATTTATCTTAACATTAGGATTCCTAGTTGTAAAAAATACTTTTGATCTTTTGATCTCAGCTATGATATTGTCAAAGACCGGCACCAAGGCACCGGACACTTTTCCTTCTACTTTGGTGTTATCCAGACCGTAAGTCTTTTTGTATTCCTCAGCCTGCTCGTAATCCAAAGACAAGGCTTGCTGCACAGCACGGGTCAAAACATCTCCACCCACCGAAAGACTCCTGGTGAGGCGCACAAAGCCTTTGTAGGTCACTATAAGTAGCGTGTTCGAAGTATTAATATCGGCAATTATCGTAGCATATGGGGCATCCGGTCTGTCACCAAGAGCTCTGCTCATAGCCAAAGTCTCTGGTTCCAAACCACTGGGTGAAAGATTGGCCTTCTTGAGGACCTCTATATATTTTGAAATAACTGATTTCTTAGCCGCAACAAGAAGTACATTTACTTTATCCCTATCTGTTACATCAGGATCAAGCCTTTGGAAAGAAAGGGTAACATCCTTGATCGGTAGGGGAATATACTGCTCGGCTTCGAACTGGATTGAACTCTGAAGCTCTTTGTCGTTCATATCAGGAAGTTTTATAGTCCTGACAAAAACCTGGCTCTCAGGAAGACCGGCTATTACATTCCTTCTGTCAAAACCTTTCTCGGTAAAAAAAGTGTCCAGAGCTGAAGCATACTCATTGATATCTGCCAACTCATCGGTTTCCAAATTGATCCTGGGATTTTTGTACGTGCCGTATTTCGTAAGCATCACCGAACCTTTAGACTTTTCTATCTCAACAGCTCTAAAGTTGTTCAGTCCTAAGTTCAATCCTACGATGGGCATATTAGTATGATACCTTCCACAGCTCTTGCATTCAAGAACCTATTAGTTTGATAGGGGATCGGTTTCTGATCTTTGGTATAGTGCATAATCAAATTGTGCCGGAAGTGCAGACTTGGTCCTCAAAACTCTCACAGTTTTTACGGTCTCAAAAATTTGCCCTGCAGACTCAATAAGTATCCCCTGAGACGGAAGTATCTGACCTGAGGCAGGAAGAACATATGCTGAAACACCAGAATATACAGATTTCAATCTCAACATCACGGGCTTTGTCTTCCCATCAACCGTAAAGCAGTTCTCATACCCAAGTGAGGAGCTGGCACTATCAAAGCCATTGTAAGAATAGGGGGATGTGGAAGTGTTATACGCATAATTATCAACAAAATACCCGGAATCATCACCATAGACATACAGACCCACAATAGATGGCTCCTCCGCAGTGGCATTCCAGCATACATACAAGTCTGTATTATCAGAGTAACCGCTAAGCTCCACTTGTGAGGTATCCTGCGTATTAAGATCCAAAAGGAAAGGCTCTTCGGAACCGCCAATATGGCTTAAGTGGATATCCGCCCGAGAGACTACACCCTTGGGATCGGTGATCTCAAGAACACAGGCAGAGCCACAGCTGTTGTTGGCTATGTACTCCACTAGGACTGAATACTGCTCAGCCAGCATCCTCTCCACACCGGCTTCGGCTATACCAATAGCTCTGGATGCCAGATCCATTTCTTTTGACATTCTCAAAGATTTTACATAGTTGGAAGAAACACTAACTCCCACGGCAAGACCCACTACCAACAGGAAAAATACTATAACTGCTGTTTGTCCGGATTCTTTTTTTATGTTCCCCATCAATGAGCGCCTTTGTACATACTTCTAACAACTATTGTAGTTCTAACGGGGATTGTTCCTGTGAAGGCTGCCTTTCCTGTTGCTCTGGTGGTCTGGGCAAAATCCATCGAAACTGACACAACTCCAATTCCATTTGTTACTGTAGTAGCAAAGCATATATTTCCAGGACAAATAATATTCATACCACCCCCAAGAAAAGAGGAATCAGTCAATTCATAAGTGGTTGTAGTCCCAACGGGGGGAGGAGCGGTATCACTCCTTCTAACAATCATACCTCCTTCAGCTCCACTTACCACTTCATAAATAATCGTGTGGCTGTCTGCATTTTTGAAAGTCAGTGTCGTACCAGAAGCCACAGTAACAGACTCAGCATCCCTAACTTCCCTTTCCAACTTGAGAAGCACAAAATCAGCACTTTGCTCTATCTCATTAGTTATCTGGGTCTTGTTATAGCTTCTTATCAAAGTAATGATAATGTCACTGGAAACACCGGCAGTAAGAACAAGAAGACCAATTATCAATACCAGTTCAATTAGTGTAAATCCTTTTTCTTTTATGCTCACCATTTGGATAGATCCGTGTAATTATGTACGTATCTCGGAGAACCGCCTACCATCCAGCGAGCCTGAACAGAAATCCTTACGCAATCAGCACTTAAATCCACTATTAGATCATTTTCGGGGTCATCATTTGTACAATCAGCGGTAGTGAAAAAAACTGTCACACCCTCAGCGCCTGGTATATCTTCTAGTTCATCATTATCCACTAGAACCAATGCGTTGGTAACATAGCAACTAACACCTTCATCACACAAGGCCATACCTGTGACAAAGTCGAACCAGGTATCTCTTGTATCTCTATAAGCTCTCGCAAGTTCCAGTTGCTGTGTGGCAAGGCTACTGCCCTTTATCAGCAGTTTATTTTGTGTAGATGTTCTTAGAGTGAACACAGAAAGGGCTACTAGTGATGTCAGTATCACCACTGCTATACCAAGCGAAAATATGACTTCAACCAAGCCTATACCTTCTTGATCCTTTATTACTTTCATGGGCATTCATCCTTCCTAACCATTCCCGCTCCATTTACAAAAACCCTTGCGCATAAATCTCCTGAGACCAATTGGACTGCTTGGTTTCCAGCTGCCGTATCTCCATTTTCCATCTTAAAAAGAATTAATTCAGGAGATGCACCAACAGTATCAATGGCGACATCTCCGGGAAGATCATCGCTAACCTGTGATAGGACAGGAGATGTGCATGTGGGATCAGTTGCTAAGCATGCAATAGTAGTATAGGTAGTTGCTCCATCAACAAAACGAATTCCCCAAAATGCCAAGTCCTGATTGGAAGCACCAACCCCGGACAAAGCCCTCACAGCCGCAGACCTCAGATCACTTTTCACCTGTTCCTGAGCTTGTTTTAAGTTCTGATTATCCAAGTAGCCGGTAAATCTGGGCACCATGGCACCTGTAAGTATAGTTACTAGAGAAACTACTATCAAAAGCTCGATAAGGGTAAAACCTCTATCTCGGGCAGAAATACTCATGTAATAAATATATCACAATAGGAGCTTGTTGTTGCCGAGTTCGTACTTTGTATCAGAATTTCCTCCGTCAGTGGTCATCTTATCAATTTCTGCCTCCAGGGTGACATTCAGCTCGTATGAAGTACCCGTACTGATATAGGAATAGTAATAGGTAGCATCATTCTCAGGATCAACATAAAGTTTTGATATATATTCACAAAGGTTGGCATCTATCCAACCATCTGAGCATACAACTGTGGGACCGGTATTACCCAGGGGTAGGGAAGTGCTTCTTCTTTCTATACCCACATTGTCAGGGTAATCACCTTTGTCGATCCGATATTCGTTGATGGCTCTATCCAGACTGGTGATATCAGTAAGCCTGGCAACATCCCGTGCTTGCCTTCTACGGTCGGCAGGTTTGAACAACACTATAGAAACGCCCACGAGTATTAGGAGAAGGACCATAACAATCAAAAGCTCGATCAATGTAAAACCATTCTTATGTTGATCAGGGATTCGTAAGACCATAGCAATTGGTAGTATAAGTAGAATCACATACCAAAGTCATTCCTGGTATGTCGCTGCATTTGCATATACTATTACTATTGGCTGGTTGCTCAAGCGCCGCCACAAGCAGATATCTACTCCCATTGGATGCGTAAAAGTAAGTACCTGGAGATGGAGCAACAGGCAGATCATCTATATACCCAGCCTCCAAAGCCGTTTGCAAATTCGCAGTAAGCGGGTAGGAAATATTATCACTAAAAAACAATTCCAAAGAGGTCTGTATCTTCTTAAGATCAGAGATCCTTTGGGTATCACGTGCTTTCTGCCTCATAACCGAGGGGTTTATCACGGATACCAAAATACCAGACAGGATCCCAATGATCCCCACTACAAGCAAAAGTTCTATCAATGTAAATCCTTTTTGTTCTTTCATAGGTCAATACAGTTATCTAGAGTCGTAGCATTACAGATTTGAATTTTACCCACATTAGAATTATACATAAACACCTTACTGGAATCTGCAGCACTCGGAACATAGACACTCATTGTGTTACTACCAGGGGTATAAATATAATCCCCAGGCCAATTAACAAGATATTCTTCGGTAACCGCCGCCGCAGTTGTAGCGGGGTAGCGTCCTTCTGCCAGCCTCATGGTTTCCAGACCGGATGCCAATTCCTGAAGCTGATTCATCCTCACAGCGTCCCGGGTTTGGTTCCTTTTCGATTCGGGGTTTATTATTGTCACAAGGATACCGGATAGTATTCCTATTATCCCAATTGCAATCACGATCTCTACTAATGTGAATCCGGAATTGTATTTCTTCATACTCTTCAAAACCTACACAAAGAAAAGCTCCGGTTTTATCCGGAGCTTCTCACAAAGAACTTACTGAACTCCTATACTACAATTTACATTTGCAGCGGCAGGAAGCGTTAGCATAGGAACCGACGGAGCATCGGTGCCAAAGTTATAGGAGCAGTAGAACGTGCACGGAAGACCGCCCGCCGTCTGAGAAGGAAGGGTACCAACAAAATATAGTGGGTCACCTCCAGCAACATTATTCGAGTAGGGAAAACCGCCTACAGGAACGGCCCCAGCAGGGTTAGTGCTAGTCAACGTATATACTGCATTGGTGGGAGTATTATTCGCGGCGACAGCAGTCCCGGCAGCATTAGGTCTTATCCCAGCTTCCGCGTATGTGTCACACTGATCTTCTGCGTCAGATGTTGCAGCACAAGCATGCAGTGCAAGACAACCTTTCTCCACGTTCGCTCTTAATGAGGCCTCACTGGCTTTTCTCTGTTGAGCAGCTGGATCAAGAACTGTGATCAGCACACCAGCCAAGATACCAATGATAACGATAACAATCAAAAGCTCGATAAGCGTAAAACCTCTTTCATCTTTTTTGTACATATAAAACTTACACCTCCTTCAAGAAATAAGTAATGTTAGTTTCCAAATCCACCTTCAGCAAATAACCCAAAGTCAAAGTAAGCAGGTAGATACGGATAAGAAACCCTTACTGTCTTGGTTTCAGTAACCTGGGATTGCACATCACCAGTTTCTGATATCTGACCTCTTGAGGTAATCTCATAAGCCTGTACCGGTAGTACTCCACCTTTGGCATAAACTACAGCATGGATTGTCTCGCTTGAATCTCCAACTGGCCTGATCCTCAACCCTAGAAGGTTTGTTATTTTGGAAAGGTCTTTTACTTTATAACGATTAGCATAGGTGTCTCCCGGACACTGCTCAGGATTCTCAGCCACTTCATAAGCACCTGATATCTCAGGACCCGTGTCATTTTTGTCGTTTACTTGGCTGCGTACATATCCTCTGATCACAAAGGTATCGTCATAAGCCACATAATACATGTCAGAGCTACCATCCCAGCAGAAGAACAGATTGGCTTTTTCATAACCAATGGGATCATCATAAAGATTAACTTCATACACCTGGTCTCTTTCCATGGGAAATTCAAAAGTATCGGAGTTTCCCACAGGCTTTACGTTCACCGCCGCCTGAGCGGAAATCTTATCATCACTAGTATCAGGATCTGAAGCCCTGAAGGTGACCTGACAATTGGGAGTGTCCTCGCTTCCCGGAGGGCATGTATTTGCCCAATCCTTAAGCTCATCATAATCATAGGACAGGAACCTTTCCAACCCTCCCTCTGCAGCAGCAGTGACTCTGGATGCAGTATCCAAAGTAGTACTCCTAAAACCAGACGATATATTTCTTAATGAGAGATTTGCTATTACAGCCAAGAGGACAGTGCCAGCCACTATAAAAAAGGGCAGAACCTGACCCGACTGATTGTTTGGCAGTTTATTCATTTTCTTTATCCTTCCATTCAATATTAACCGTAAACAGGTCAGGATACAATGTATTACTTGAATCCTCCCGTTCCTGTTTGGTCAAACTATATAAATACACAGGATCATATCTGACTACTAGTGAAGGATAATTGTTTGAAAGTCCTCTATCTCTTTGCACATCCACCTTCCCGGATGTTGAAACAAGACCCCCCTCTACAATTAGTGTCTTTTCAGCACCATCAGGGCTATCTTCAACCACAATGCCTTTCGAACTTATTATAAAGGCTTCTATTTGTGGGAGAGCACCAACGCCAGGTGAGGGGTTTCCAACCGCGCCACTTATAATCACAGTATTATTCGTCAGTAGCAGCATCCTACCTCCAGAAGAGGTAAAGTCACCAGAAAAGACGATATCATCACCGGAGTCTTCTATGTAAACAACTGCGGTTTTACCATCCGTTACTTCATAATTACCGGCACCCAGTGCTGTCTTGAAATCCCCAAAACTTACTGAGTAGACCTTGGCCTCTAGACCCTGAAATTCTGAAGCATCAATACTTATTGCGTGATCAGGGGCCTCGAATTTTTTGAACTCAGAAATACCAAAGCTAGTTGCCCCCATATTCTTTGCACTACCTCCCGCATCATTGAAAACCCTCTCAACATCACCTGAAGCTTTAATATCTATATCTAAATTAGCAAATGCGTAAGCGCTGGGCGAATCAACTGTTTGAAGCAAGGTCCCAGTAAAGCCACCGTTCCCTGCCAAGTTAGTGGGCATATTCTGGGCGATAACACCTCCACTATATACGTCTCCATCAATACTAGTGAACCAACCATCAAGAGAACTGGAAAGCTTATATGCGAGGTCCAAAACCACAGGACCTGCTATCGTGTAGCCATCAGGGGCGGCAAAACCGGTACCTTGAGGCATAAATCCAGTGGGATTGGCAGATCTATCGCTTACACACACAGGCTCAAGAGTCTTGTCAGAAAGAATTGGAACATTGGTCAGGTAGATAGATTCCATGATGACATTGGAACTGTCTGAGCTGATCTGATAGGATCCGCTGATACCAACACTAGGTGAAGAGTATGTAGTACTACCTGTATACCAGTTAACTTCTGCACCACTGACATTCAAAGGACTACCGTTTTTGGTATCGCATGTGGCCTCATCAACAACCTCTACGAGGTTTCCTGTAATTGTTGCGTTATCTTGAACGGTTATTGTCACATAATCATTTAAACTTGGATTATTACCACAGTTCCACCAACCCTGAAATGGAAAACCATCCCTCTCACCATCAGGGTTGCCAGAGCAACCAACACGGGGACTATTTGAATCAATAGCGTTCACAGCTACCTGCCAAGTACCAATATCACTCACAGTTGGTGTCCACGAACAGCCTGAATAAACATAGGTAAAACTTTGTGGAAATGATGCTGTGCACATCATACCCACTCCAACTGCATACGGAGAGTACCACCCATCAGTTCTTACCACTCCATTATCAGGTCTGGTATATGGCACAAAACTTGTACAGGAAGGATCGGTACATTCCCTCCTGGTCATTTCTATCTGATTAAGATTTAGTTCGGGATCTGAAGCTCCAGCACTAAAGTTTATCGGCACACCAGGAGTAACTACCAAGCTAGAAGCAGTTATCCATGCTGTAGGAGCAGCCACAACTTTAGTAATCACACTGTCCGTACCACCGACACTGGGATCAGAGTCACAGTTGAATGAACCATCAGGGGCTGGAAAACTTGCGTAATCAGGATTTCCCGTACACTCACGGAGACCTGTATCACGCGCGTTTACAACCAAATTCCAATAACCAAAACTGGCACCAATCTTAACTGGGTATGTCTCAACCTTTGCGACACCTGCCTTTGCATAATCATATCTTATTAAACGGTTTGCTGAGGACCATGCGGAACAGCTCAAAGAAGGAGATACCGCAGAACATTTCCTTCCATATATATCCATCCTATTCAAATCCCCACTCTCATCTACAGAGCTAACAGAAATGTTCGTTGTTGGATCCGGATCCCCAAAGTGTCTTACCACAATGTTTGGGGAAGCAATTGTGGCGGTAGGTGCATACACTCTATTAAATGATGCAGTACATGTCCCCGTGTTTCCACAGCTATTCCTAACGGTAGCCTGAACATTTATCTTAGTGGAAGTACCAGAGGTAGGATGATTGCTCATATTAACATTGACCCAGTAAGGTGTAAGTGTATAAGTGTCCCCATCTGGATCACCATTGGCAACTTCGTAGTCACTGAAAACCCGGATAGATCCTGAATTGGCGTTGGAAACCCCCGTAACCGTAAAGGTTACATTCTGAGACAAAGTCTGTACGAGGGGAGAGGGGGTCATGGTAATACCGGAGCAAGAGGGGGTCTGACAAACGGAAGTGCATGACCAATCACCGCAATAAGAATATGTATCTGGATTATCTGTGCAATTCATAGAACAATTAGCATCATACTGGTTTTTGCATCTGTCGCTGCGCCAGATACCATTGTCCGGATCGAAGCATTGCGTATGCCAACAATTCTCACATCGACAGGTTCTAGTACAGTATTTTCCATCCTCTGTCTTCGACTCCGTCCAGGAACCAACACTGCAGTCATTACAGGCAAATGAAACGGAAGACATCAGAAACAGTAGAGAAGCAAAGATTAAGAATTTCAACGAAATCAGTTTTCTCATCTTATTAAGTAAGCACTTGTCGCCTTGAAATGGGTGAGATCTTTCACATCATCTAAAACACCAATGACCAAGACCAAGTCACCGTTTGAGAGCTGAGTCAATAGATCGTATATCTGGACTGGCTCATCACTAGTGCTCTGGATTGTTTCCCCATCTATCTGAACCACTACTTCCTTAGAATCAGCTTCCAAAGTGACCAAGCTCGCATCAATACTTACAACACGACCTAATACAAATATGGAGCTCACTTCTTCGGAAACAGCTTTCCACATCCCCGGCTGTACAGGATCCGGGATACCGGCAAAGTCAGGAAGATTGTAATAACCCAAAGTTTCTTCATCAATCGGTGCAAATGGGATTATTTCTTCTGCAGAATCGGCATCACTCATCTCATCCTTCTCTACCACAGTAATGTCTTTTTCACCCAAAAACAGGGATCTGAGATGGGTGCGAAAGGAAAAAATAAGGTAACCAGCAGCAACGAGTACCAACATCAATCCTAAAACCAACACGATAATTCTCAGGGAAAGCTTCTTTTTTACAACGGGCAAGGATTCACTCATATACTACATATATTGTTGCACAAAAAGCGTTGGCTATGCAATAGGGGACAGGTCTTTACTACTGTTCCTGATAAGTCTTCCAATCAACGTTGACCTTAAACAGGTTAGAATAGATGTCTTCTTGTGTGCTATTCCTCTTCTGAGTTGTTAAGCTATATAGATAGGCGGGGTCATACCTAACCACCAAAGACGGAAAGGAATTCTGCAGTACTCTGTCTCTACTCATTTTGACTATTCCCTTTGTGGAAATAAGAGAGCCTTGTACAACCAAGGAAAGCTCTGCTAGCGGATCGGACTCAATGGTTATATCTTTTGAAGTGGTTATTGAAGCCATTATGTTTGCAACACTGTCTACCGCAGGGGCAGCCATACCTACATTCTTCCTAATCATCACCTCGTTGGTGGTTATCAGTAATATCCTCCCACCTGTATTCACATTTGCTGGCCTAAACCCTTTGCTTATATCGACTACCCCGGCACCAGTAATGTAGACCACCGCTACACCATTACCTTCTACACTGTACTCAACCGTGTCAGTAGCATAGTTTTTGAAATAACTATTGAAAGCGGAAACATCGATCTTGTGAGCAGCACCTGTGGATACGTTACTAAAAGGATTAGAGACATTTAAGCTGCCTGTGTCTCCGGGGGCATCTAGATCCAGGGAGATATCAAACTTTGAAGCACCCAAACCGGAAGCCGCTCCATTATCACTCCCATCATCAAAGATCCTGCTTTCTGAGTTTTCGCCCGCAGTTCCTACCAAGATTTCATCATCAGAAAAGGCATAGGTCTCATAATCCGCTGATTGTACTAAAGTACCTTTGAATGTGGGCGCGGCCGTGGTAGGTACAGTCTGGTCTATTGTGGTCTTGCTATACACATCACCACTTATACTGGTCATCCAGCCCTCCAAACTAGTCTCAAAAACATAACCGAGATTTAGAACCTTTTGTCCTGAGAACATATAGGGAGCACTTGTCGGAACAAAACCCATATAGTAGCTCGCAACATTAAACTTCAGGTTGGCATCAGGAGGAACTTGCATAACACATTTTGGTACCAATCTCACGTCAGGGCTCCCCGGCGTCATATTGCTCGTAAGCGCCTCTATACCTGCAGTCCCATAATCTGAGACAACATCATAGTTCCCATTAGCGTCAACCACATCCTCTTCAAGGAGTCCGAGCATGGAATCCAGCAACCAGGTTAGCTTGGAATCCGGAGCAACTGACAAGGTGGAAATGCTCGAACAGGTACAGCTGGTACCATCCAAAGTACAACCACTACTCTTATCATAATCAAAAATATTACCAGAGATCTTTGTCAGATCTTGGACGGTGAAATTCACTACATCGTTGTTACCACAGTTAAACCAGCCATCAGCAGTAGGCCAGGGCGCAACTTTGTCAGGATTTCCGGTACAAACTCCGGTAGGGACACCATCAGTGGTAGTGTTTTGATCAACCGCATTTACAGCAGCCTGCCAATATCCCACATCACCCGGGCCAAATCCCCATGCACAACTTATGTCTTTCAGAGAGGCTGCAGGAAA
>JBAZBO010000011.1:0-17037 GCA_041671425.1 Patescibacteria group bacterium
TAAATGGCAGTTCCGGTACTCAGGCGTATAACAATCCGAAGACGACTACCTATGCTGCTTTTGTAAAAAATGCGGCTTCAACTTTGACTTTATCTCAGGGATTTAGTACGGGAGACTTTACTCTCTCCAGTGGAACTATTTCTAATCCTGGTTCTTCTATGACCATCAATGTGTCAGGCAACTTTTCCCAATCAGGAGGTGCCTTGGGCGGTGCCAATCTACCGATCGTTTTCAACGGGTCGGTTGATAAAACTTTTTCTAAAAGCTCCGGTACTTTTTCATCTCCCGTTACTTTTTCCAAAACGAACGCGACTGTCTCCTTGGCAACCAGTTTAACCACTTCCGGTGCCTGTACGGTTTCCACGGGTACTTTTTACCTTAACGATAAAACTCTTGCCTGTGGTTCCACATTTACCGTCCAAAATGGGGCAACTTAGAAGTTGGTAGGTTCAGAGTCAGCTACTACTCCCACACTGGATGCTGGGTCAACAGTTATATATTACGGGGATGGTGACGACGTTGCGGACGAATTTCTGATAAAGGACTGGGATTATTCTAACCTTACGGTTGATATGGCCGATACCGAAGATAGTGTTATTCCCACGGCGCCTTCTGTTCCGGATGACACCTATCGTTATTGGAAATTTGATGATGGTACTGGCATCACGGCTACCGATAGTTCTGGTAATGGTAAGAGTGGAACGACGCAGAACATGGAGGAAGCAGATTGGGACTCTTCTATCAAAGCCTCAACTACTTATACAAACACTTATTCCTTAAATTTTGGAGGAACAGATGAACAGGTAATTGCAATGGATGCAACTAGCCCAACCGTTTACACCATGTGTGCCTGGGTTAGGCCTAATGACGTTACAAGCACTAGCATTATACTTCGATCTAACGGCGACCCGGGTTCTACGTATATGGACCAGTTACAAATAACCAGTGGAAGTAGGTTCCAATATTACTCATGGGATGGTGGTGCTATTACGGTTACCGGAACAACTCCTGTTCAAGCTGATACTTGGTATCATGTTTGCGCTACTGCCCAAAACGGTGGACAAGCAATGCTTTATGTTAATGGTATAGAAGAGGGGACGCCTGACTCGGTGGGCACTTTATACGTTGGTTTGGACAGATGGCATATAGGATCTTACAGCGGAGGCGGGTATGGTTTTTATGTAGGATACATAGATGATATCAGGGTTTATGATCGGATACTTTCCAGTACCGAAATAACCACATTGGCCAACGTCACGTCATCCGTAATTGAAATAACTGTTTTGGGCAATCTGAATATATTCCAAGGAACATTATCCGCCCCTGCAACACTAAATGTTGCGGGAGACTGGTCTAATACCGATACATTCACTCACAACTCCGGAACAGTAAATCTAAATGGCACTCTGCAGACCATAACCGGTGATACCACTTTCTATAACCTCACGAAAGAAACCAATACTACCGACACCCTTACGTTTACGGTGGGGGACAGGCAGACTATAGAAGGTACAATGACCCTCAAAGGCGCTGCAAGTAATCTACTTTCATTAAGATCGTCTTCAGAAGACAGTGTGGCGGAGATAGACCCGCAAGGCACAAGAGACATACGTTATCTTGATGTACAGGATAGCCACAATGTCAATGCCACGGATATAGTCACAATGGGATTGAACATTACGAATGGTGGCAATAACCCCGGATGGAATTTCCTGTCGTTGGAAGAGATTACTAAGTCGGTCAAATCTAGTGGCGGTGTGAAGTACAATAATATTCGATTTGATCCTTGAGCCCTGCGGTTTACTTTTTGTGCACCTGCTGATAAAGTTTCTCGCTTTCCTCCAGCTGCTGAGGGGTGTTCACCCCAATACCCACTTTTTCAAAAGGCACTTTTACTGCACACACTTTTGAACCACTTTTGAATGCAAACTCTATAAGATCTGTGATGTAGTACTCTCCAGTAACGGGAGATGGTTTTATCTTGTAGACGTATTCATCTACGAAATCATAATTAAAGCAGTAAAAGCCAGGGTTGATCTCTTTTACTTTAAGCTCAACTTCACTGGCGTCTTTTTGTTCTACGATCCTAAGGACATTACCGCTCTCGTCTCTTAGTATTCTGCCCCAGGCCAGCTTCATAGGATCATCATATTCGGTAGAAAGCATAGAAAGTACCGCATTTTGAGAAAAATGTTCATCCACCAGTTTTTGTAAAACCTCTGGGGAATAGAACATCATGTGGTCCCCGTATCCGATCAGAACAACTTTTGGTATAAGGTTTTCTTTCTTTACCTGATCAACTGCCACTTTTGCGGCGTGACCGGTCCCTAGTCTTTTCTTCTGGATCGCAAATCTTACTTTATATTCTTTTAGAGATTCCACGACACTCCCGGCAGCAGAGCCCACTACTACCATAGTTTCATCTGCAACCTTTTGCATGACTTCTACTGCGTACGCGACCATAGGTTTACCATTGAAATCCAGTGAGGTTTTGTTCTTATCCTTTGTCTTCATTCTGGCTCCCTTTCCGGCGGCGAGGATTATTCCACAGATATTATTTTGCATGAGAAATATTATACACAAACAGAAGCCTGGGCTATTTGGTGCTATGGGTACTAAATGATAAAATCCCAGTAGCGACCCTGTCTCGAAGCCAAAGGAGATGAAAACATGCCTAGAGTTTTGGTTGTGGAAAGTCGCATGGAGCTACACGCGCTATACGTGTGGCATCTTGGGGAAACGACGCGGTGTGTGGAGACCGTAACGGAGGCAAGGTCAGAGTACAGAAAGGAATGTGACCGGGTTGTTGTGATCTGTGGGTCTCTATTGAAGCCTAATACTGGCGAGGGAGCTAACTTTGCCCGCGAGATTGTGAGTTTGGGGTCACGGCTGGTTGTGGTGTCGGGTGATTTTGGCCCCCCCGATGGCTTTGAAAAGGAGTTGTTCGTGTACAAGGGACTAGGGTTCTGGTCGGATCTATTTCAGGCTGTTCGTACAGCTTCGTCAGACTGGGCTCGCTTGCGGCCTGTTACCTGACCCACCAAAACTAGGGACTAGAGGCGCAAACCTCAATAGCTATACGCTATGTCCCGCCCTTTACTGTTGAGGAAGGAATTTGAAAGTACTAAGGATCTTGTCAAAAGACTCCTCGAAAAGTCCCTCTTCAGTTTCAGTCATAGCAATTATCAATACTCTCAAATGAAACTCCTCATCCATAGGCACCAAAATAGCATCTCCCCACCAGGCATAATCCCTGAGGTAATATGCTGTCTTTCCATCCAGAATTATTTCCTCTTCCTCGGGTTTGGGATTCCTACTTAGTATGACTCTATATTCCTGAACCAGCTTTTCCTTCTGAACTTTTACGTAGTCTTCGAAACTCATTAATTCGCTGTTTCTATCAATGAACAAAGCAATACCGTTCACTTTGCCCTTGAAATTAGTTGTGCTGCCTTCCATTTCTGCCAGAGTCCCAAGGTAGGCAATATCTTTGCCAGTTGGGCCGGAAATAGTACAGCAGGTACTGTTTAGATGGGGGTGCCTGAAGGAAAAACCATATTCTTGGTTGGTATATGCCTCAAGCCCATCTGGATCTACAGGAGCTTTATCCCTTATGAACTCATATGTTCCCATGATCTCATCCATCCTGCCTTTGTATGAGAGCTTGAAACCCACATCCCCCTTATATACTTGTACGATTTCGTAAACCTTGCCATAGTAGCTCACCATCTGTACTATGTAGTTTTGCTTGCAGTTTTCTGCTGTAAAAAGGTAGCCCTTTTCCCCATGTACCGTGACTGAAGATTCTGCTGATATCTCTGCGCTTTCTGGACAATCACGCATGAACTTTTCTTTCTTCATCTTTACCAGGTCTGCCAAAGGTGTGGTGACGTTGTCGTGTACAGCCACTCTAAATATGTACCCATCCACCAAATCTTCTTCCTTTTCTACAGGGGTTTCTTGGAGACCCCCTGTGTAAACTACGCGGTAATGGGTAGGTTCTTCGCTGAAGACTATCAATTGTTCAAAGTTCAGCTCGATTGGATAGGTAAATTGAAATCTTTGCTTCTCATTTACGTATGTTTTGTATTCTTCCACAGCTGATTCAGATGTTTGGGGTGTTTCCGGTGTTTCCTGTTCAGTTTCTTCTCCCACTTTTCTTGGCGTTATCTGCCTTTGTGAGAACCTCACCCAAGAGAATAAACCCAGAAGAGACAGCACAAGGATCAGGGTCAACACAAAGAGAAATTTCCTCTTCTTTGCCCCAGATCTTTTTACGGATTCTATTTTTTGTTGAACTTCAGGAGATACTTGTTGGTCGTTGTTTGCTGACAGCTCTCCCGCTTGTTCCTGTTTGATCTCTTCCATATCACAATTTTCCCAGTTTTTCGGCTAATTTCCAAGCCTCATCCAAAAGCGCCCTTTGTTTATCAAGTCCCTTTGCCCAAAACTCCTTGTCCGCTATGTCTATCCCAAGACCCTTAAATATATCAGCAGGGGATTGAGAGGAGCCCGCAGACAAAAAGCCTTTGATCTTTTCTATATTTCCTGCATCTTCGCGTACCATTTCCTGCAAGGACATAGATATCAAAATTCCGCGAGCATATGAGTAGACGTAAAAATATCGTCTGATGTGATCCCAGTACACCCACCAGTTTTGTGACCCCTCTGATAGTTCAACGAAGTCCCCCATATAATCAGCCATATTTTTAGAAAACAACTCCCCTATCTTTTCTTTTGGAAGATAACCGATTTCCCTAAAACTCTTGTGCAGGTCCATCTCAAATGAATAGCATGCTATTTGCCTCTGGATAGTAGAGACCAGACCGTTCAGTTTCTCCATCAAAAGCCAAAGTCTTTCCTCATCCTCTACTTCTCCAAAGACCTTCTCAAGTACAAAATCCTCCACAAATGTGCTGGCTACCTCGGCTGTTGCCAAAGATGTGTCCATATTAAGGGAATTTTGGGCTCTTCGTGCCAGCTCAAAGTGTATGGCGTGCCCACTTTCGTGAGCGAAGGTAACCACATCATCTAGCCTACCTGTGAGATTTAGGAGTATGAAGATAGGTTGTGATTTTAAGCCGTGGGTGCAGAAAGCCCCATCTGATTTTCCTTCCTTTGGAAACACATCTACATTTCCTGATTCCAGCATCTGGGTGACTGTTTCTTGCAGGGTTGGATCCATGCCGTCCAAAGTCTTGGTGACCAGTTCAAAAGATTCCTCAAACGAATACTTCTTATCAGTTTCTCCAAGCTGTACATTCCTTTCATGATACTTAAGCTTGGGTACACCCATAAGCTTTGCTTTCAATTCATAATATCTTTTGGAGATATCAAAGGAGGCTTTTACGCTTTCTACCAGGCTATCCACAGTCCCGCTATCCATATCGTCTGCCAAATGTCTTGCAGAATCTGGCCTTTCAAATCCCCTCAGTTTGTCTATTTCTTTCTTGAATTTGAGTACTGCGTCAAGTTCGTGTTCGGCAGTGTTTACGTGTTTTTCTAAAATGGTATTGAATTTCTCGGCCGCCTCATCTCTGGTCTTCCCGTCCCTGTCAGAAAGAAGGTCCATCAATTCGGCAATATTCCTCGTTTTTCCCTTTACATCAGCATGTTCGGTAGATAGAAATTCAGATAGCATCTCCACCCATCTGGAGTAGGATGTTGAGCCCATGATGTTGAGTATCTTCTCTTCACTTTCCGATAGAAGGTATCTTGCGCTTGCAAACATGGTTTCCAGTAGGTGCTTGAAATCCCGCAGTGCCGGGTCAGAAAGGAATTTTGCTTGATCATCCAGTGGTATCTTTGAGACTCTTTCCTCAAAGAACTTGATATCGTTGGTGATCTTATCAGATATCTCTTCAATCTTTTCCCCTTTGGCCTTTATATTAGGGTTAGCTTGATCCAGGGCTTGTGCAAGTCCCAGGAAGTATCCTGCGTTTCCTGTTTCACCATAAACTGCCCCTAGGACCTCATATTCTTTCAAGGCTTCAGCTAGAACCTTGGGGTCTTTGAGATAGTCCGTTCTATCTTTCCATTTGTTTATGAATTCATAGTTTTTTTGCTCGGTTTCCCGGAGATTTTGCTCTATAGCAGGGTCATTGAGATCCTGGAAGAACACATTAAGATCCCACTCTGTCCTTATCTTGGTCATCAGGCTATTTTATCACAGCAAAAGCAAAAACCCCGTTGGAATATTTGACAGAGAGAGGTATAGGTGGTATCTTTCACAACTGAAACAAGCCCCTGATTTCATAGATCCCGGGGTTATTTTTTTGGGTTTATCAAGGAAAGAAATATGAATGATACAGCAGTGTATGTGACAAAAGATGGCTTAGAAAGCCTTAAAAAAGAATTAGAAGAGCTCGTAGATACAAAGCGAACTGAGGTTGCCAAGAGGATACAAGAGGCTAGGGAGATGGGTGACATCTCAGAAAATGCTGAGTATGACTCTGCGAAGCAGGAACAGGCCTTTGTAGAAGGCAGGATAACCGAGCTTGAAGATATTATAAAAAGCGCAAAGGTTTCCGAAGGTGGAGGCGATGCTGTGGTTGTAGGAGCGCTTGTGACAGTTCATGTGGACGGTTCTGACGAGACATTCCAGATAGTGGGAGCCCCCGAAGCTGACCCTATGAATGGAAAGATCTCTCATGAGTCCCCGTTAGGTCTATCCCTTTTGGGTAAGAAAATTGGCGACAAAGTAGAGGTGGAAGCGCCTATGGGCAAGCTCACCTACACAATCCTCAAAATAGACTAAAAAGGCTTGAAATAAAGCTATAAGTGTGTTTTAGTTTCCACATGGCTACTTTAAAAGAGTATAGGGATGTGCGCTTGGAAAAACTCCAGGCTTTGAAAGATTTGGGCGTCGATCCCTATCCAGCGAGGGCAGGTAGAAATACTTCAAACGAGGAAATAATCAACGGGTTCGGGGAACTTGAGAACAAAGAAGTAGTGGTAGGGGGAAGAGTAACCTCTATCAGAGACCATAAAGAGCTTTTCTTCATAGACATCAAAGACTCTACCGCCAAGATCCAGCTTTATATAAAACAAGAAAACATGGCTGAGGCTAAACATGTCGAAAATGAGATTGGTTTTTCTGATCTTGGTCTTCTAGATACTGGAGACTTTATCGAGGCACTGGGTGCAGTAACAAAAACCAGAACGGGTCAGATCTCTGTATCGGTTAAGACCATAAGATTCTTGGCAAAGTCTCTAAGACCCATGCCCGATTCTTGGGAGGGGTTGAAGGATACCGAAGTGAGATTTAGAAGAAGGTATTTGGATACCAATATTAACGAAGAAGTATATAAAAGGTTTATTCGAAGAGCCAAGTTTTGGGAGGTACACAGGAAGTTTTTGGGTAGCAAAGGCTTTCTGGAAATGAACATACCTGTTTTGGAAGCTGTTCCCGGTGGGGCTGATGCCACGCCATTTGTGACTCACATGGATGCGATAGATCAGGATTTTTACCTTAGGATATCCCAAGAGCTTTACCTAAAGAGACTAATAGGCGGTGGTTACGATAAGGTCTTTGAGATAGGACCTAGGTTTAGGAACGAGGGTCTTTCTGATGAGCATCTACCTGAGCACATCGCCATGGAGTTTTATTGGGCGTATGCCAGCTGGGAAGAGGGGATGAAACTAGTAAAGGATTTGTATGAAGCTATATTGGATGAGGTGTATGAAGGTAGAAGGAAGTTCACCATACGCGGTTTTGAAGTCGACTTCTCAAACGATTGGGAGGTTATAGATTTTTCTGAGATCATGAAGAAAAAGTATGGGCTTGATGTTTTTGATACATCCTTGAAAGAGGTCGAAGCTCTAATAGAGAAGAATAGTATAAAGAAAGATTTTGGTACGAATGTGAACAGGGGTATAGATAACCTTTGGAAACATATTCGAAAGGATATAGCAGGTCCGGCCTTCCTGGTGAATCATCCCAAATTCTTATCCCCACTTGCCAAGGTCCATGCTGATAAACCCCATATTACCGAGAGATTCCAACCGATCATAGCAGGGAGTGAATTGGGTAATGGTTGGTCAGAGATAAATGATCCGCAGGATCAATTGGCTAGATTTAGGGAACAACAGAATTTAAGAGATGCTGGAGATGAGGAAGCCCAGTGGCTGGATATAGATTATGTGGAGATGCTTGAGTATGGTATGCCTCCGACTTTTGGATATGGTCACAGTGAAAGGACCTTCTGGTTTTTAGAAAATGTAACTGCTAGAGAGGGTGTGCCCTTCCCACAGCTCAGGCATGAGGTAGATGCAACGACCAAAGAGATTTACGGGCTTTGAATCTATGCCTGTTGCTAACTCCCAAGGAAAAGGTGAAAAAGTTACAGTAATAGTAGTGAACTGGAATGGTAGAAAGTTTTTGGAGAGACTATTTAATAGTCTAAGAACTCAAACCCACAAAGATCTAGAAATAATTATGGTCGATAACGCTTCAGCGGACGATTCTGTGGCCTATGTAAAAAAGAGTTTTCCCAAGGTTATAGTTCTGGATTCTCCCAATCTAGGATACACGCATGGTTGCAATGTTGGGGCGGAGGCTGCTACTGGCAGGTATGTGACTTTCTACAATGTAGATATGTATTTCCCAGAGGATCACTTTGAGAAGATGATTGCTTTTTATAGGGAGTTAAGTAAAACCAACCGCAAAATTGGGGGTATTGGTTGCAAGATAATACCTTTTGACTCTGACCCTAAAGACTTTCCCGTTCCATATGGGGGGCACATAGATCTATTTGGTTACCCCATAAATATATGGGACGAGCATGATATCTTTGGCATCTGCGGTTCTCCCTTTTTTACTGAGCTGTTTGTTTACAGAAAGATTGGCGGTTTTAGTGAGCACATTTTTCTATATGGGGAAGATGTAGAGATTTCCTGGCGGGCACGAATATTTGGCTACAAACTTTTTGTGAATCCCAATGCCCATCTTTACCACTTTGGAAGTGGTGTGTCCGAAGGGTTTAAGTCTAAGAAAATTGCCTTACTATTGGCTTCCTCCATAATTCCCTCCCTGTATTGCCACTCATCGCTTATGTTAGTACTGGTCATGCCTCTGTACGCCCTTTTTATAATATCTGCTCTCACTTTTCTTACCCTCTATGGCCGACTAGATACCACCATAGCAGGGGAGTACATAAAAAGTATTAGAAACATTTTGGAAAAATTGCCAAGCATATTAAGGTTTAGAAAGTTTGTCCAAAGAGAAAGGGTACTGTCTGGTATGGAGACAATGAAGTACATATCATTTATACCGTCCCCCTTGTACAATCGATGGTGGAACTTATTGGCGCAGAAGGATCTATGGAAATAACCAGAGAAGAAGCAGCACAGCTGCTTGAGGAATACGTGACAGATGAATACCAGAGGCTCCATTCCCGAATGGTAGCCCATGTGATGGAGAAGTTTGCTCTATCAAGGGGAGAGGATGGCAAGCTGTGGTATTTGGCTGGACTGCTGCATGATCTAGATTTCACCAAATATCCTGATGAGCATCCGCAGAAGGAGCTTGAATGGTTTAAGTCCTGGGGTTACCCAGAAGACTTTATTCATGCTGTAGCCGCTCATGGGCATAGCCTAAACGGGGTGGAGCCTCAGACTCTGATGGCGAAGGCACTTTTGTCTGTGGATGAGCTATGTGGTTTTTTGCACGCCTATTCACTCATGCGCCCAGAAGGATTTTCTGGAATGAGCCCCTCCAAGGCCGCCAAAAAGTTCAAAGACAAGTCTTTTGCTGCAAAGATAGATAGGGAGGAAGTGAACTATGGTGTGGAAAAGTTAGGGGTACCTATTGAGGAACATTTTGGCTTTGTGATAAAAGCCCTGCAGAGTTTTGACAGCGCTTGAATAACCCCCACAGGATAAAAGTCTAGTCATATATATCCCGTTTTCATTTACTTATAGGGCTGTTTGTTATAGATTTATGCAATGTATAAAACGGTTTCCAGGTGCCTGTCATGCGAAAGTCCCAATCTGTTGCCCTTTCTGGATCTAGGCCAGATGCCCCCGCCCAATAACCTCCTGGATTCTGACGACCCTGATGTACACGAATCAGTGTACCCTCTTGGTCTGCAAGCTTGCCAAAAGTGTGGTCTAGTGCAACTTACAAATATTGTGGATCCAGAAGAAATGTTCACCCACTATGTGTATATTCCCAGCACCGCAAAGACAATGGTAATCCACTTTACTGAGCTCGCAAATAAAGTGCTTAAAAAGATATCCATAACCCCAGGGTCTTTGGTGGTAGATATTGGCAGCAATGATGGGACATTACTTAGTGTGTTCAAACAAAAAGGCATGTCTGTTCTGGGTATTGATCCTGCTGAGAACCTGGTTGCTGCGGCAAATAACGCAGGTATTCCCTCCATAGCGAGTTTTTTTTCGCAAGAAACTGCAAAAAAGGTAGTTGATGATTATGGTCATCCAAAAATAATCACAGCCACGAATGTTATGGCCCATGTTCCAGACACGAATAGTTTTGTGGCTGGTGTTAGGACATTGTTGGATTCAGATGGGACTTTTGTAGCGGAATTTCCTTATGGGCTGGAGCTTCTCAAGAGATACGTTTTTGATACTGTGTACCATGAGCACGTGTTTTACTTTACAATGTCACCTCTGAATAAGCTCTTTTCAAGACATGGTTTGGAGATCTATCACATTGATAAACTTCCCACCATTCACGGAGGTTCAATTAGGATCTACGTTCAGCACAAAGGTAGAAAGAAAGGCTTTAGCGTGGACGAATCAGTAGGAAGTCTTTTGGATAAAGAAAAGATCTATGGACTGGATACACCAAACCCGTATATGAGGTTTCAAAAAAGAGCTTATTCTGTACGTGATCAATTCACAGATTTTCTTGAGGAGCAAGAAAAGGCGGGCAAGACCGTTATTGGCTATGGGGCTTCTGCTAAGGCTACGGTATTATTGAATTTCTGTAATGTAACTAGAAAACAGTTGCCACTTGTGGTGGATTCGGTGCCTCTTAAGCATGGTAAGTGGATCCCAGGAGTCAGAATTCCCATTTACCCAGAGACGGATTTCTTGTCTTTTAAAGCAGATTTTGGGGTTATATTCCCGTGGAATTTTGCAAACGAGATTATTACCAAAAACCCCGATTTCGTGAGCAGTAAGGGAAAATTTGTTATAGCGTTTCCAAAATTACATTTTGCTTAGAGAAACCCGATAAATGCGGATTTTTACGATAACGTTCTTACTTGCCTAACCCACGTTGATAAAGATTCCTGCCAGGTGTTAAATCTCAATCCCAAAGCGTCTTGAGTTCTTGTTGTGTCAAGACCTCCCCAGATGGGCCTTTTAGTTCTTGTCGTGTCTGCCAGTAAAAACTCCACTAGGCTCCCTTCTTTAAGGTTTCTTGGTGATTCGGTTATTTTTTCTATTAGATAATTACCAAATTGTAAGGGGGTTGTTGTGTTGGAAGAAGCACAATGGAATATACCCGGCAATTTTGCCGACAGTATTTTTGATACAGTGTCAGAAACCTCATCTATAAATGATGGGGTGATAATTTGGTCATTGAAAAGAGGATATAGTCTGTTGGTTTTGTATAACTCATAAATTGTCCGTGCAAAATCCATTTTTCCTTCGAAATAACTTCTGTAGGGATAAGAGATCCTTAAAATGGCATTACTAGAAGAAATATGTTCCTCTCCTCTTGCCTTAGAGAAACCATACCAGCTCACATTTTGCAGGTTAGTTTCGATCCTGTCTGACTCTTTGTAGGGACCTTTATTATCGGCGGTACCGGAGAACACTGCATCGGTTGAGATATGAAGCAAGAATCTTGAGGTTTCTGTGCAAATCCTATCTAAGTTTTCGGCACCTTCTACATTGGTTTTCCAACATGGTTCTTCCTTTTTGTCCGTCTGCAGTTCTGCTGCCGCCACATCAGTATATGCTGAGAAGTTGACGACAGTGTCGAACCTGTTTTCTTTGAAATACCCCGTAACCTCATCGAATCTTGTAATGTCAACTTCGGTTATTTGGGGAGTCAAAAAATCATATTTCTCTTTATTCAACTCAACAAAGCGGGATCCCACCAAACCATTGGCACCTAGCACTAGTATTTTCATTTGAACTTTTCTGGAAATAAACTCCTTAATGTGGGGTTTTTCTTATCTGCTTCGGATATGATCATCTCTTTGAACGGCCATTTTATATTAACGTCAGTATCGTTCCAGATAAAAGCACGTTTCGAGGGGCCCTTGTAATATTCGTCAGTAAAATACATGTAGTTGACAGGATCTTTGCTTGTAACTACGTATGAGTTGGCTACTCCTTCTGGTATAAAGATAGCCTTACACTCAGAAGCTTCTAGATCTATTACCTCTGTTTTCAGAAACCCAGGATCTCTTATGTCTACAAAGACGCATTTCACACTGCCCGTAATGATATAGACGAGCTTATTGCATTCTTCTGCATGAAATCCCCTAAAGACTTTATAGTTGGAAAAGGAGTGACTCGCCTGTTTGAACACAAGGGGTTTTCCAAGCAATTCCTCCAGATCATTAAGCCTGAATATTTCGGAGAAAAACCCACGTACGTCATCAAATCTTGGTCGCTGGATTACATATAGGGAGTCTATTGATGTCTCGTTTATGAAGTTACTATTCTCTGGCACACAAGAATTATATAGTAGACTTACTGCCTCATTCAACTTCTCTACTTCTTTCTAAGTGCGACTGCCCCCGGAATCATAATGGCCATATCTATAGTTTTTTCTATATCTAGGATATGTTTGGGCATTTGCCCGGAGAAAGTGCTATCTGATCTGGGATCGTAATCTGGTGCGCACCAAAGGGCTTTGGTTCTGTCTCTGACATATTCAACGAATGGTTGTGAATCCAGCACTTGCGGGGGATACTCCGGATAGGCACCACTCGAACCTGAATTCAAATCTTCTACAATATAGAACCCGCCACTAGTCAGTATTGGCCAGAATAGTTCGAATGTGATGCGCTGGTCTCCCCATGCGTGGGAGGCGTCATCGACAATCAAAAATACACCCTTATATCTCTTAGCTAGATCATCTCGGGTTTTTTTATGTGTTGCGTCTCCAACATAGATGTCTATTCTTTCTTCCTTCATGGATTCGGCCTGTTTGTTTATGTCGACCCCAACAATTTGGGCATTAGGAAAGTATTTTTTCCACATCTTAATTGATCCGCCCCCACCGCACCCAAACTCAATGACTGCATCTTTGGTTTCTCTGAATTTTGACAAAATATAATCGTAATGTCTGAGATAATCGTGCATCATTAAATAGGTACCTTCGTCTGAATACAGCCCGCATTTGTCCGCTCCAAATTCTACTCCATATTTGTTGAGTTCAGAATTAGAATGGTCATAAGTACTTTTTGTATGTCCCTTATTAAATTCCCCAAATTGGGATGTATGAAATAGGGATAGTATCGCGTACTTAGGCTGTGTAAACAAAAAGGCTAGAGCTTTTATTGACTGACATAATTTCCTTTTCATTGTTGTACCTAAAATTATGTACTAACACTGGGAACCGCTTTCTGGTTGATATTATATCGATTTATATCTGAAAATACATAAGCTACTTGAGGAATACTTTGACTTTGTGATAAAAGCACTGCAGAATTTCAATAATGCTTGATACTAAATTTATAAGGGAAAACCCAGAGATTGTAAAAAAGGCTGTCAAGGATAAGCAGCTTGCTGGAACTGTAGATATAGATGAGCTTTTGGATGTGGAATCCCGCTATCTAGACCTTTTAAGGAAGGTCGAGACCAAAAGAGCCTTGAAGAATGAGCTTTCTGACGGTATTTCCAAAGTAGCACCTGAAGCTAGAGAAAAGCTGATATCCGAGGCCACACAGGTAAAAAACGACCTTACTGAGTTGGAGTCTGAGCTAAAGATCTCGAAAGAATCTTTGGATAAGCTGCTTCTGAAAGTTCCCAATATACCGGCTAATGATGTCCCCTATGGTGAGGGAGAAGAAGGCAATGAGGTTATAAGGGAAGAGGGTAAGAAGCCAACCTTTGATTTTGAGCCAAAAGACCATATGGATCTTGGTGTTGGTTTGGATATTATCGATACCGAAAGAGGAACCAAAATAGCTGGATTCAGGGGCTATTTTTTGAAGAATGATGGGGTTTTACTGCATAGGGCTCTTATGGATTATGCCCTAGATCTTATTAGAAATAAGGGTTTTGACATTTTGGAAGTGCCTTGGATGGTGAATAGAGATGCTTTTGTGGGTACAGGATATTTCCCGTGGGGCGAAGAGGATCACTACACTGTCCAGGATGACCTGTCCCTTATAGGGTCAGCCGAGGTTTCTTTGACATCTTACTATGCCAATGAGGTTCTGGAAGAAAAGGATCTGCCTGTGAAACTGGCTGGGGTGAGCCCATGTTTCAGAAGGGAGATAGGTACCTATGGTAAGGATATGAAAGGGATCCTCAGGACACATCAGTTCACAAAGGTTGAACAGGTTGTACTGGTTCCTGAAGGGGAGGAAGTTTCCAGAGATTGGCATGAGCAGCTCTTAAGGAATGCTGAAGAGCTCCTCAAACAATTGGGACTTTCTTACCGTGTGATGTTGATGTGTACCGGAGACATGGGGCCCGGTCAAAGGAAGAAGTTTGATATCGAGACGTGGTTTCCCTCACAGAATACTTATAGGGAAACGCATTCCGATTCCTATTTCCTGGATTTCCAAGCCCGTAGGTTGAATATCAAGTACAGAGCAAAAGATGGCTCATTAAAATACGTTTCTACCTTGAACAATACACTTGCAGCAAGCCCCAGGCTTATGGCAGCGGTTATGGAAAATTATCAGCAGAAGGATGGTTCTATAAAAGTACCGGATGTGTTGCTGCCCTATATGCGAGGGGTGAAGGAACTAAGATGAACGTTTTTGCCAACATCTCCTTACCCAAAGTGATCTTTGAAACAGATTCCAAATACAACGGTAAGATAAGCGTTATTAAGCAAGGGGAAAGTTTGAAGCTGAGTGTGAATGGAGTAGTTCAATCTATGAGCCATACCTCGGAAAGTGCCAAAAGAAGAGTTTGGGGTCAGGTCATCCCGGTTTTGGAAGAACATGCTCCCGGATTTAAAAATATCTTAGTATTTGGTCTGGGTGGTGGGACCATGCAGCACTTTATTTCTCAGAAATTTCCAACAGCTGCCATCACCAGTGTGGAGATTGATCCTGCGATGGTGGATGTGGCCAAGAAATATTTTGACGTGGAGAAGATCCCCAATCACACCATTATCACCGAAGATGCCTGCAGAGTGGTGATAGCTCCTGAGGAATATGGTTTGGCTTTGGACTCTTTTGATGTTGCTGTAGTGGATTTTTTTATAGGAGATGTTTTTCCTGATCTTGGTACCTCAGGCAATTTCTTGGCTGCCTTGTCGTCTTTGGTAAAACCCGGAGGCCTGATCATCTTCAATAGGATATTCCTTGAAAAATATCAGGATAATGTCAATCATTTTATGCAGATCTTAGAAACGTTCCTTACTGATATACAAACCAGTGTAATAGCTGGTCATACCAATTCAGATAATATTTTGATCTTTGGCAGGGTGACAAGGTGAGTTTACTACAGTCTTTATTCTTAGGCCTTCTTCAAGGGGCTACCGAATTTCTTCCCATATCGTCATCAGGACATTTGGTCATACTCCCCAAACTTTTTGGTTGGAGCTCACAACCTTTGGTTTTTGATACCACTCTACATTTGGGAACAGGCCTTGCTATTTTGATTTATTTTTGGAGAGACTTGTGGGGATATCTGTTGAAGGATAGGAAAAAACTTCTTCTCATCTTGGTTGGCTCAGCACCCGCAGCAATCTTAGGCTTTTTTCTAAGTGACTACCTCGAGAATTATTTCAGGGAGCCTGTGTGGGTGGCGTTATTTTTAATTTTGGGAAGTGGCCTTCTTTGGTCTGCTCAAAAGTTTGCAAAGGCTGTTAGTGAAGACGTAAGTCCTAAAAAAGCGCTATCCATAGGTTTGTTCCAGGCGTTGGCGCTTTTCCCTGGTGTCTCCAGATCAGGAGCAACGATATCAGGGGGTATGTTTCTTGGTTTGACAAAAACTTCTGCCGCTAAGTTTTCCTTCCTTCTTTCCCTACCCATTATATTGGGTGCCGGACTTTTTCAGATATCAGATTCCCTAGAGCAGATATCTCATATTCCATACCTTAGTTTGCTGGTGGGATTTTTTGCTAGTTTCCTTTCTGGTCTGGTGTTCATATCTTTCCTGACCGGATTTGTGAAAAAGCATTCTTTGAACATCTTTGTGGTGTATAGACTGGTACTAGCCGGTGTTATAATCGCTACGTTATGTTAGGTCTTAGTAAACTATTTGATTCCAATGACAAGCAATTGAGCGCTATAAGGCCTTTGGTTGACAAGATCAATGCTCTGGAAAAAGATTTTGAGCAGCTTTCACAAGAAGACATCCTCCAAAAGACTTCCCAATGGAAAGAGGAGCTTGGCAAGATGGAGGATCCTAAGAAGGTGAAGTATCTGGATGAGATTCTTCCTGAGGCATACGCTTTGGTACGGGAGGCTGCAAAGAGGGTTCTTAAACAGAGGATATTTGATACCCAGATCTTGGCTGGTATTGCACTTCACCAAGGTAAGATTGCAGAGCAGAAAACAGGGGAAGGTAAGACCCTTACCGCAACGATGCCCTTATATTTGAACTCTTTGACCGGAAGAGGAGTCCACCTGATCACACCAAATGACTATTTGGCTAGACATGGCGCTGGTTGGATGGGCCCCGTCTATAATTATCTTGGGACGTCTGTGGGGACTATTGTTGAGGAAAAGGCCTTTTTATACGACTCTTCCTTTGAGAATGTTCAGTTTGAAGACGAATATGCTAGGCACTTAAGGGAGGTGACCAGGCAGGAGGTCTATAAATGTGATGTTACCTATGGAACGAACCACGAATATGGTTTTGATTACCTTAGGGATAATATGTCCTACAGTCTGGACCAGATGGTGCAGACGAACCCCAGAG
>JBAZBO010000012.1:0-3803 GCA_041671425.1 Patescibacteria group bacterium
CCAATGTTCTGATATCTGCCGAGGATGGGAGGATAAAACTCTCAGCTACTGACCTGGAGACTTCTATAACCACTTATGTTGGTGGATCTGTGGAAGAGCCTGGTGCGGTAACAATACCAGCCAGACTTTTGAGGGAGTTCATCTCCAATCTTCCTCCTTCCACTATAGAAGCCACTCTAAAGAACAACATTTTGAGTATGACCTCTGACAGGACGAAGGTGAAATTCAATGGAATAGATGCTACCGATTTTCCTGACATTTCGGAATTTCCCAAAAAGGTGCCATATCTAGCACTGGACCCCTCGGTTTTCGGCGATATTATATCTTCTGTAGTATTTGCCGCCGCTACCGATGCCGCGCGTCCCATCTTTTCTGGAGTGCTAGTCAATTACTCAAATGAAACTTTGACTTTAGTGGCTACAGACGGGTTTAGACTCTCAGAGAGAGTAATCTCCCTAGTAGGAGAGGTGGCTGAGTTTTCAGCGGTTATATCGGCCAGGACAATATTTGATGTGGCAAAGATCTTTGGCGGTTCCAATGAGCCCCTTAAATTTGCCCTTATGCCTGATATTAACAAAGTAATATTCCAAAGCGAGGACACAACTGTATCTACAGGAATATTGAACGACCCGTACCCCGATTATAAAAGGATAATTCCCAGTGAGTTCATCCTATCTGCGGAGGTCTCCGCGTCTGAGCTATTGGAAGCGGTCAAACTTGCCAGCGTATTTGCCCAAGATAATATACAGATATCCTTTGATCCTAAGGGAACCATAAGTATATCTTCTTCTGAGAAGGAATCGGGTGAAAACAGTTCCAAATTCGACGCTATAGTTGAAGGTGAAAAGCTGGAAGTGAATTTCAATGCTAGATACCTGTTGGATTTTCTAAATAATGTGAAGGCTGAAAGAATAATAATCAAGACTCAGGGTAGTACCTCGCCCTGTCTTATCATCCCCATTGAAAGCACGGGATTCTTACATTTGATGATGCCCATTAGGGTGTGAAGTGGAAAACCCCGGCTTAGTGTGCTATACAACTTCTGATGGACGAAATCTCCGAGATCGAACAAATGATAGATGTTGTTGACCTGATAGGAGGTTATGTTGGTCTGAAGAAGTCAGGTAGGAACTACAAAGGCCTTTGTCCATTCCACTCTGAAAAAACCCCCTCCTTTATGGTTTCCCAGGAGCTCCAGATATTTAAGTGTTTTGGATGTGGTGAGTCTGGTGATATCTTCAGCTTTCTGCAGAAGATCGAAGGGATTACCTTTCCTCAAGCTTTAGAGCAGTTGGCGGAGAAGGCAGGTGTGGTACTTCAAAATGTACAGATAGATAAAGACAGCTCCCAAAAGAAAATTATTTATGAGATAAACCACCTTGCAACCAGTTTTTACCAATATATTCTCCTTAAACATCCTGCTGGCAAAAAAGCTACGGAATATGTGAAAGAAAAAAGGGGTTTGAAACTTGACACCATCAGGGAATTCAAGATAGGTTACGCACCGGACTCATGGGATCTTCTATATAAATTCCTGAAGAAAAGAAAGTATTCAGATCAGGACCTGATAATGTCTGGAGTTGTTGTACCAAGGAAATCTGGAGATGGATGTATAGATAAGTTCAGGGGGAGGGTGATGTTCCCGTTTGTTGATCTGGATGGTAAGGTAGTGGGCTTTTCCGGAAGAACTATCTTTGATAGAGACACGAAGTATCTCAATACCGCAGAGACTTTGGTTTTCCATAAAAGCCGCTATTTATTCGGTTTGGACAAAGCGAGGGTAAATCTCAAGAAAGAAGGGGCTGTTTTTGTGGAAGGTCAGATGGATGTTATAAGTGCTTATCAGGCGGGTATAAAAAATATCATAGCCTCATCCGGAACGTCCCTTACCAACGACCAGTTGAATATAGTCTCAAGGTATACAAAAGATGTAACCTTTTGTTTTGACTCAGATGTTGCCGGTATTACTGCAATAGCACGCGCAATCGAGCTCGCAGATAGAATGGATTTCAACGTGAGAGTAGCGATGATACCTTCTGACTACAAGGATATCGATGAGCTGATCAAGAAAGAGGGTAAAGATGCTAAGTCTATGTTGAACAACTCAGTACCGGTCTATGACTTTTTCCTTGTTAAGGCCCTCAAAAGCTACGACAGAAGGGACCCAATAGGTAAAAAGAAGATAGTTGAGGAGCTTGTGCCAATCTTCTCAAAGATATCAAGTGACGTGATCTTGTCCCATTATGTGGAGACTCTGGCCAAAGAAGCTCAAGTTTCTGAGGATCTTATAATGTCCCTTGTAAAGAAGAAGGCCAACATCAACGATTTCTCCGAATTTAGGGGAAATAAGGCCGAAGGGACCGAGAAATCCTTTTCCAAAACCTCAATTGAGAGCTATTTCCTGGCCATGATTTTCAAGGCCGATGTTGACACAGCAGAGAACTTTTTGTATAAGCTTGCTAGAGAGGACTTTTCGGAAACAAGTACCCAAGAGGTATTCACTGAGCTTAAGCGGTATATCAAGGAAAAAGGTGCTTTCGATATTGCAGGCTTTATTGATACAATTAAGAGCGACCTTGAGGTTCCCGTCCGTGAACTATACATGTGGGATATCGGTACTTTAACCGAAGACCCCAAAAAATTTGGCACAGAACTGGGATCTGCAGTCTCACGTATCAAAAAAGCCTCTGCCAAGAGAAAGATAACTGAACTGACAGAAAGGCTTAAGTTAGCAGAAGTAGAAAAGAACGTCAAAGAAATAAAGGAACTGACAGAGGAACTAAAAAAGTATTCATCTAAACTTATATGACAAAAAAAGAAACAGAAAAGAAAGCCACGAACCTGATCGTGGACATGAAGAGCAGGAACATAAAAAAACTTATAACCAAGGGAAAGAAGCAGGGGTACTTAAACCTTGAAGAAGTCTTGGCAGCGTTTCCTGAGGCCGAGGAAGATATAGAAACCCTGGATTCCCTTTATGAGAAATTGATCGCAGCGGGTATTGATGTGTTTGATGTGGCTTCTGAGAAAGAGGCAGAGAAGTTGAGTGCAGCCGCTGAATTGGCAGCGCTTGCTAAGAGAAGCCCGGATAGGCTTTTGTCTACTGATCCAGTTAGGATGTACCTGAGGGAAATAGGTAAGGTGGATCTTTTAAGTGCCCAGGATGAGGTGGTTTTGGCCAAGAAGATAGAAAAAGGTGATCAGAAAGCTTTTGACCAGCTAACCAGGGCGAATTTAAGGCTTGTGGTCTCTATAGCCAAGAAGTACATGGGTAGGGGGCTCTCATTTTTGGATCTTATTCAAGAGGGGAATATTGGGTTGATGAGGGCAGTTGAGAAGTTTGACTGGAAAAGAGGATTCAAATTTTCTACTTATGCCACATGGTGGATCAGGCAGGCTATAACTAGAGCTTTGGCAGATCAGGCCAGGACAATAAGGATTCCTGTACATATGGTTGAAACGATAAACAAATATAAGAAGGTAGAAAGAGCTTTGGAGCAGAAATTAGAAAGACCAGTAACCCCTGAGGAAGTGGCGAAAGAAATGGGTATTGATTATGAGAAGGCTTCGCATATAGAAAAGATATCTCAGAAGACCTCGTCTATTGAGGCTCCTGTTGGAAAGGAAGAAGACACCAGACTGAAGGAATTCATACCAGATGATGTGAGTCCTTCCCCTTTTGAATCGGCCAGCCAGCAGTTGCTAAAGGAACACATAGCGGAAGTACTAGATACCCTTAACCCCAGGGAGATGAGAGTTTTGGAGCTCAGATTTGGCCTGAAAGACGGCAGAAGCAGAACACT
>JBAZBO010000012.1:3813-16274 GCA_041671425.1 Patescibacteria group bacterium
GGAGGTAGGCAAGGAGTTTGGAGTGACCAGGGAAAGAATCAGGCAGATAGAGGCGAAAGCTTTGAGAAAGCTAAGGCATCCATCAAGAAGTAAGAGACTAAAGGACTATTTATAAGTATTACTCTGATAGATATACACATCTGACAACTCCACCAGATTTGGTTTTGGCAGTGTGAACTGTTTTATCAGTGTGAACTTTGTCCCGTCCAAAATCGTGTCCTCAAATTTTGTCCATGCCTCTACGTAGAAACCAAACCTTTCTTTTACTTCTTTTTTCTTGAAATTCCTCATGGGTTTTGAAGAAATAATGACAAAATCATAACCGGTTGGAGTCTCAGGAAGATCAAATTGTGCGTTTTCAGGTTCATATACATTGCTTCTTTTGACCAATATCCCCTCAAGCTTGTTGAGAGGATCAAGCCCTTCTTCTGTCACAGCCAGCTTGTTTGAAGTAACAGGCAGATTATCTTTGGCCCACTTGTAAGCCGCTGACTTGGGTGTGTCCCTTTGGAATTGACTTAGAAGTAAGTATGGGAAGTAGGAATAAGTCCCCAATGCTAGGAGAACGAATACTAAAGCTACTTTCTTCTTTGCCCGTTTCAGGACTTGATGTATCCCTTCTGCAGAGTACAAAAGTACGATAGGTAAAATAGGCAAAAGCCATCTATCAACCCGACGTGAGTTCAGAGAATAGAAGATCAAATATATCAGGATATTACCAACTAGAAAGATATGAAACTTTCTATCACCTCTCCTTAGTGATAGGACCGATCCAAACACACTCAGGGCTAATACTAAAGGAGTGGTTACATATCCAAGAGCTAGTAGGTACTTCAAAGGGTTGGAGTCCACAGAATCGAAGACTAGACCTGCTTCTTTTATTTGCATCATGTAGACCCTGTAGGCAAAATCCTCAGCAAAGATGAACGAAAATGGGTTGGTGACGGCATACCCAATGAATATCAGGAACAAGAAGCCGAAAAGGCCTCGGTAATCCTTTTTGACCAAAAAAAGATATAAGAACAGAGGCAGGGAAATAAGAGCTGTTACCTTGGTGCCTACTGCTACGCCATATAAAAGCCCTATGATGACAACATGCAGGTTGTCTAGATCATGCTTGTAGTAAAGATACGCCCCAAGAAAGCAAAATGACAAAAGAAGTGCAAGTAGGATATCTACGTTTATATAGTGGGCATGTACTATTAGTTTCCAGTTCAGAGCAGTCAAAAAAACCACAGCAAGTATCCCAGTCTTATTGTTGAACAGCTTTTTGAACAGAACCCCCATAGAAAGAATTATTCCCATGGAGAGGACTGCGTTAAATGAACGCATGAAAATATATAAAGTCTCTTTTGAGAAAGGTATGTTTAGAAGATTTGAAGTCTTGCTGAAAGACATGACCACAAGTGTAAACAGATACGAGGGGAATGTGCCGTAGACAAAGGATATGGGAATCAGTTTTTGGTAGTTGTGATTCTTTATGATATCTCTTAATTCATAGGTATATTTTATAGCCAACTCCGCTATCTCTGGCTCATCGGCATGGAAACTATGGGGAAGACCAAATTCTATGTGATAAAGTCTTAACCCAACTCCTATCAGGATAAGAACAGACAGTGCGGATATGAACAATATTTTCTTGGTTTTTTCTTTCATAATCTATCTTTGTAACTTTTGGGAAGTCGCCTACTTCCGTCTCTGAAAGACAGCCCAGACATCTTATCCTTGTTTTCCTTTAGGAAAGTAAAAGCACCCTCCGGGTCTTTACGTCCCATTTCCCGCAAAGTCCAGCCTATGGCTTTTCTTATGAAAAAGCGGGCGCGTTTCTTATCCTCAGATGTTATGTAGACTTTATCTATCCAGCTCTCGTCAAACTGAGATTTTGCCATGTCAAAAAACAGTCTCTTGTCCCCGCCTTGATTGTCCCTGAATAACAAAAGTTGGGCTAGCAGCGCAGACCTTCTCACCCAGTAGTCATCATCCTTTATCCACTTCTTCAGGTAGCTGTAAACACTTTTATCCTTAGTCAGGATTTTGGGCATGAAAGGTATTATGAAGCCATCCAGAAGAGCCCACCCCCCGCACTCCCGCATCCATCTTTCTATCCAGGGCATGTCTTTGATATCCAGCGTATCTGAATGGACACTCACTATGTACAAACCTGCGCCTCTTTCCTCGTATGACCTTTTGTCCCAAAGCTTCTGAGCCATACCCAGAGCATGCTGTTTTGAAAGTGCCTGGAACTCCAAGTTGTATTTCTTTATAAAATCAAAGTTCTGTTTTGTGGTGAGGCCATAGTGTTTTAGGTTGGAGTACAAATATCTTTTCTGTGCTTCAGCATTCTTTGGGTTCTCGGAGGTCAGCAGGAAATCTTTGAATTCTGATATAAAGCTTGGCATCAATAGCGCAATGATAATTCAAGCGATTAACTTCGGCAAGCTAAAACCCTGTTAGAATATGCTTACTATGGGTGACTTTGCTACACCGATGATGCAGCAGTATGTGAATATAAAAAGACAGTACCCCGATTGTCTGCTCTTTTTTAGGCTGGGGGATTTCTACGAGATGTTTATGGATGATGCCAAAGTGGCTTCTGAGATCCTGGATATTACCCTAACCGGAAGGGACAGAGGACAAGATGGGAGGATTCCCATGGCGGGTGTGCCTTTTCACTCTGTAAATTCCTACATTTCTAAACTAGTGCGAGCGGGATACAAGGTAGCTATATGTGAACAAGTAAGTGATCCGTCAGAAAAGGGCTTGGTAGATAGAGAGGTAATAAGGGTAGTGACGCCCGGCACCTTGTTTGACGAAGACTCCTTAGATAGAAAGACCAACAATTTCATAGTAAGTGTGTCTATCGAAGATAAGTTTTTGGGTCTTGCTCTGGCGGATGTTTCAACGGGTGACTTTTTTTCCGAGCAATTTGAATTAGGAAATCTTGATCAGATATTAGCCGATGAGTTTGCAAAATACTCCCCTTCGGAATGCATACTTTCCTATTCCCTTTACGGGAATGCAGGTATATTAAAAGCCTTGAAGGCTCATCCCGGATTGAATGTATTCCCTTTTGAAGATTACGAATTTTTTTCTGAGGAAGCAGAGAGGTATCTAAAAACCCATTTTGGGGTGGCCACGCTTTCCAGTTTTGGTTTGGACAACAAGGAGCACGCCCAAAAGGCAGCAGCAGCCCTGCTCGGATATCTGAAAAGAACTCAAAAAGATAATATCAGCCACATCAAAGGTATCAGGCCTTTTAGACAGGATCATTATGTTGGTTTAGACAGGTCCACAATCCTGAACTTGGAGCTTTTTTCCCAGATAAGATCAAATGGCAGAAAGGGTTCCCTAATAGATGTGTTGGATAGAACGATAACAGCAATGGGAGGCCGTATGCTCAAGGTGTGGCTTCTTCATCCTCTCACTTCTGCAAAAGAAATATCAGAAAGATACGATACTGTAGAAATTTTCCACGACAGTAACAATGTAAGGGAGGAACTTGCCAAATTGCTGGAGAATATAGCGGACATTGAAAGGCTTCTGTCCCGCCTTTCGGTCGGTGTGGGAAATGCCAGGGATCTACTGACGATGAAGAACTCTTTGGATGTGGCTTTAGCGCTGAAGAGATCATTGGCAGAGATCGAAGTTCCTATGCTTAAGGGTTTCGGGAAGGAGAAGCTTCTTGGACTGGAAAAGCTTGTTGAGAAGATCGGGAACGTGCTAGTGGATGATCCACCAGTAGATTTAAAAGGTGGTGGGTTAATCAGGTCGGGTGTGGATACTGAACTAGACTCCTTGAGGGATAGAGTTGCGGAAAGCAAGGTGTGGGTGGCTGAGCTTGAGGAGAGAGAAAAGGTGCGAACAAAAATATCGTCTTTGAAAGTTAGGTTTAATCAAGTCTTTGGTTATTACATTGAGATTACCAAATCCAACTTACATCTGGCTCCCGAGGATTACATCAGGAAGCAGACATTGGTAAATGCTGAGAGATACATAACTCCTGATCTCAAACATCATGAAGAAATAATACTGACAACAAAGGAGAAAACAGATGATTTGGAGTATTCAGCCTTTCGGAAGCTTGTAGAGGAGGTACTCAAGCACACACAAGAGATTCAAAAAATTTCCCGCTACGTGGCTACGGTTGATTGTTTGTTCAGTTTCTCGGAATTGGCAAGGGCGTATAGATATATAAGACCTCAACTTCTGACCACTGGAGAGATAAATATCAAGGAGGGAAGACATGCTGTGGTGGAGCGCTTTGTTGACAGCGGCGCCTTTGTACCAAACGATACCTTTTTGAATACCGCGGATCATCAGCTCCTGGTTCTTACCGGCCCGAATATGTCAGGAAAATCAGTTTACATAAGGCAGGTAGCCCTCATAGTTTTGATGGCTCAGATAGGTAGCTTTGTACCGGCGGCAAGTGCCAAGATTACTCCTGTAGACAAGATCTTTGTGAGAAGTGGAGCGAGCGACCTTATTGCCTCTGGCCTTTCCACTTTCATGGTGGAGATGGTGGAGACTGCTAATATCCTTAATAATGCTACCAGTGACAGCCTGATAGTTATGGATGAGATTGGTAGAGGTACTAGTACCTATGATGGAATAAGCATATCCAAGGCAATTGCAGAATTTCTAGTTACTAGGAAGGGTGTGTGTCCAAAGACCTTGTTTGCCACTCACTACCACGAGCTTCAGGCTCTGGCTGGTGCTCATCCCCAAAAGATAAGAAACTATCAGGTGCTGGTGGAGGAGTCCTCAGGGGATCCGGTGTTCCTACACAAGGTTGTGCCGGGGGGCGCCGATCATAGCTATGGTATTGCAGTAGCCAAGATCGCAGGCATTCCCAAGGAGGTTATTGAGAAGGCATCTAGTATCTTGTCCCAATTGGAGGTTAGGGACTTTGATACTTGGCTTGGGCTGGACTCTTCTAAGCAGGAGGCTACCCAAGCGCCTGACAACCCAAATGAGCATGCTGTACTAAACGCCCTTGAGGAGCTGGATTTGGATAAAGTCACCCCTTTGGAGGCTTTGAACGTACTGGTGGATCTAAAAAAGAAGGCCAAAGCTAAGCTTGACTAAGATCGATACCATACAGTAGAATGACGAACGTTTAGCTAACCTTTGTAAGGTATGATGGAAACAAAGCAGATAAGGGAAAGTCTATCTAGGGTTGTGTGCTACAAGTGTGGTAAACCCTTAGAGAACTCTCGTTTCTCCACCATAACCTCTGCCCCTGTTGCACTGGTAGCACATGTAGTGTGCTCCGAGTGTCACGCACAAAGCATAGTTACGCTGACAACCATGGGCGCTGGGTCCGTGCCTTTGGTATCAGACCTTCGCGGGTATGAGTTAAAGAAGTTTATTGGGCTCAGGAGTGTCACATATGACGAGATACTAGATCTTCATGTGGCGCTGAAAAAAGAATCGATATGGAACTTATTGCAGAAAAAAGAGAAATCCTTGGAAAAGGATCAAAAAAACTTAGAGCGCAAAGAAAAATCCCAGCAGTGATGTTTGCTAAAGATATTGATTCGGTTCCCATAACCTTGGGTGCCCATGATTTTGAAAAGGTGTTTTCTGAGGCTGGGGAGACTTCCCTTATAGATTTGAAAATAGATGGAAAGAAAGAAAGCGTCTTGGTGAGGGAAGTTCAGTACCATCCGGTATCCGACCAAGTTATACATATCTCCTTCTTTAAAGTAGACCTGAAAGAAAAAATCAGCGCTGAGATTCCAGTTGAAATAGTTGGTGAGCAGAGTAATGAGCTTGTGAAAAGTGGAGAAGCTTTGGTTCTTACACTACTCAACGAGATTACAGTTGAGGCCCTACCTATGGATTTGCCTTCCGAATTCACGGTTGATATATCAAATATAACTGAAATTGGTACGGGAGTTACTGTTGGCCAACTTTCTTATGATAGATCCAAAGTTGAAATAATGGGTCTTGAAGCGGATGAAATGGTAGTCAGGCTTGATGTGGCTGAGATGGCAGAAGTAGAAGAGCCTGAAGTAAGCGAAGAGGAGCTTGTGGAGGGTATAGAAGCTACCAAAGAAACAGCTGCTGAAGAAGGCGAAGAGGGTGCTGAAGGTTCCGACAGCTCCTCTAAAGAATCTAAGAAAGACCAGGAATAGAACCTATTTTTCTACCGGCCAGGGGGAGTTCATCAACAACCCTTTTTTATTTTCGGTCATAATCCCCCAAATCTCTTCAGTAATAAAAGGCATGAAGGGGTGGAGAAGTTTTAGGCAGGTGGTATACACATGTATAAGCGTGCTCAGAGCTACATCTTTATCTTCTCTGTTCTTCACCTTTTCTATGTATAGGTCAGCAACCTCGTGCCACATGAATTGATATATCACCTCGCCAGCATCTGCAAACCTGTACTTCTCAAGATTTTCGTCCACTGCCTTTATGGTAAGACTCAGCTTTTCCAGTATCTCTTTATCCTCAGGTTTCAGATCAAGCTTAGCACTCTCAAATTGAGGAACATCCCCCTCGTACCTCTCTTTCATCATTAAGATAAATCTACCCATGTTCCAGATCTTATTCGCAAAGTTCCTGTAACCCAGGATCTTGTCTTGTGGGAAGGTGAAATCCCTGCCATTGGCAGTTCCGGATATAAGCCCCATCCTTAAGGTATCTACCCCGTATTCTTCAATATATTTTTCTGGGTCTATCACATTGCCAAGACTCTTGCTCATCTTCTTACCGTCCAGAGCTCTGACCAGGCCGTGTAGATAGACGTTCTTGAAAGGAGGTTTGCCGGTGAGGTAGATGCCAAACATGATCATCCTGGATACCCAAGGTCTTATTATCTCCCAGCCAGTTTCCAGAACACTTGTCGGATAAAAATACTTGAAATCCTCGGAATTGGGATACCCAAGAGTTATTAATGGCCATTGACCACTACTAAACCAAGTATCAAAAGTATCCGTCTCTTGAAGGAAATCCTCACCAGGGGATTCACGGGAAATGACGTATTTGGCATCTTTAGGTGCCATAAGACTCTGCAGACCTTTTTTGATCTCATCTAGTCCAGAGGTAGCCAAAAGCTCAGACACCAGACCTGTTTTTACAATTCCCGATTTATCTAGGAAAGTAACCTTCAGGCTCGGATTGTCTTCCACACTGTACCAGGCAGGTATTCTTATGCCCCACACAGTCTGGCGTGATATTGGCCAGTCATGCATTTCCTCCATCCATCTTCTGTAGGTAATCTCTCGCCATTTTGGAAATATCTTTACTTCTCCCTTTTCCACCACTTCTTTGGCTGGTTTTTTCAGGGATTCTACCTTTATAAACCAGTTGGGCAGAATAGTAGGTTCAATATCATGGCCTTTTTTATAGCAGACCGATACCGCGTGTTCATACTCTTCGTCTACCTTTACGAGAAGACCTTTGTTCTTAAGGTCCTCCACTACGACCTTTCTGGCTTCAGAAACTTTCATTCCTGCATAAGGTCCTGCTATATTGGTAAGTTTACCGTCCAGACCAATAACCTGCTTTATCTCTAGGTTGTGCCTTTTACCTGCTTCATAGTCATTCTTATCATGAGCAGGAGTCACCTTTACTACGCCCGTACCAAATTGTGGGTCTACGTAAGCATCACCTATAACTTTCAGTTTAAAGTTGCCTATGAGACCTTCGACTTCTATCTCCTTGCCAATATATTCTTTGTACCTGCTGTCATCTGGATGTACCGCAATAGCGGTATCACCAAATTTAGTTTCTGGGCGTACCGTGGCTAGGACGAACGGCCCGTATTTTATGTAATACAAGGGATCTTTTCTTGTAACATGTCTTACTTCCAGATCAGCGAATGTCGTCCCACAGTGTGGGCAGTAGTTGACCATATAGTCATCCCTGTATACCAACCCTTCAGATTCCATTCGTGAGAAAGTGTTATTTACTATCTCCAGTGCTTTGTCATCCAGGGTAAAGGTATATCTGCTCCAATCTACGCTTGCTCCCATCCTTTTTATTTGATTTTCTATAAGACCTCGGTTTTCCTTTACGAAATCCCAGATCTTCTTGTATAAAGTTTCCCTATCAAAATCCAATCTGGATTTACCCTGTTGTCTTAGTTCACGTTCAAAGGTGGTCTGAGTCTCAAATCCCGCGTGGTCTGTTCCGGGAACCCATAGGACCTCGTATCCCTTCATTCTCTTCCACCTTATCAAAAGATCCTCAATGGCAATCATAAGTACATTACCCGTGTGCATTTTTCCAGAAGCATTTGGAGGAGGTAAGATTATTGTGTAAGGTTCTTTTGTTTTATCAATATTTGCCTTGAGTTTTCCATTCTCCGCCCAGCTCGATAGGATCCTATCTTCTACTTCTTTGTGGTTATATGTTTTTTCCATTTAATTCCCTTGATTTTTGATAATATAGCCCAAGAATACCCAAAAGAAAAGGTTAAACCTTGGTGTTCGATGTTATATACTAACAATATGCTCTATTCTAAGCTTTTAGGCAAAACCAGGAAAGAACTTCCCCGAGACGAAGTAAGTTTGAATGCTCAGCTTTTAATAAGAGGGGGGTTCATCCAGAAAGAGATGGCTGGAGTCTATGCCTTTATGCCCCTGGGTAAGAGAGTTCTTGATAAGGTTACTCAGGTTATCAGAGAAGAGATGGAAGCGATTGGCGGACAGGAGATACACCTTGGTGCATTACAGAACCCTGAAGTTTGGAAGAAAACCGGTAGGTGGGACGATTCTGTTATAGACGTGTGGTTTAAGACAATGTTGAACAGCGGCTCAGAGCTTGGACTTGGCACCACGCATGAGGAGCCCTTGGCGAACATAATGCGATCATATATTTCTTCATATAAAGATCTACCGCTATACGCTTTTCAATTCCAGACCAAATTTAGAAATGAGGCTAGGGCAAAAAGCGGCCTGTTAAGAACCAGAGAATTCATAATGAAGGATCTGTACTCCTTCAATGCTACTCAGGAGGATCTGGACGTTTTTTACGAAGGAGCAAAAGAGGCCTACTACAAGATCTTCAAAAGACTTGGTTTGGGAGATAGGACTTATCTGACTTTTGCCAGTGGTGGTGCCTTCTCCAAATACTCTCATGAGTTTCAGACGGTATGCGATTCCGGAGAGGACACAATATATCTTAGTAGAGAAAAGGGTATTGCGGTAAACAAAGAGGTTTACAACGATGAGGTGTTGGCTGAACTTGGTTTAGCAAAGGCAGATATGGAGGAAGTGTCTGCAATTGAGGTTGGTAATATCTTCAAACTTGGAACTAAATATTCTGAGCCTTTGGAGTTGTTCTATGCCGATCCGGAAGGTAAGAGGAAACCAGTCATAATGGGCAGCTACGGTATAGCCCCTTCGAGATCCATGGGTACTATTGTGGAGACTTCCCATGATGAGAAGGGGATCATATGGCCAAAAGCTGTTGCCCCTTATCAAGTGCATCTTATTGGTGTGAACATGGAGAATGAGGGTGTGAGAAAAGAAGCCTTTGAGCTTTATGAAAAATTCCTATCAAATGATGTGGAGATCCTTTTTGACGACCGTGCCGAGGTCAGAGCGGGGGAGAAGTTTTCCGATGCAGACATAATCGGAATCCCATATAGAGTGATCGTGTCTGAGAGATCCATGGATCCATATGAGGTTAAGGAAAGATCCAGTGATGAGACAAAGATGCTTGCGTTTGGGGATATTCTTGGTATGATCATTGGTTAACCTTTGAGTTAATACCAATTTGATGAAATAATAAGACAACTGCCTATGCCTATACAGGACGTAAAAAAGACGAACGCCCAGCACGCGATCCCCCAAAACTTCATGGATGTGGAATTCAAGATAATCGGTAGCCTAACGATGAGGCAGTTTTTGTACTTGCTGGTTTTCTTTGGTACAGGCTATTTGGTATGGAGATTTGGAGTTTCCCCTCTTAGGTTAGTTGTTACTATAATCCTGGTGTTCATTGGTTTAGGTCTGGCGTTTGTGCCTTTGGAGGAGCGTGGACTTGATGAGTGGATAGTGAACTTTTTTAAGTCCATCTATTCTCCAAGTCAGAGGGTGTGGAGAAAAGAACCTGAAGTTCCCTCTGCCTTTACAGCCCAGAGCATGGACGTTGTTAATCAGGAGCTTATAACCCTTGCGCCAACCTCTAGTAGGAGAAAGCTTGAGGAGTACCTTCATAGCAGAGACACAGAAGAAGTGAAGCCAGATGTTTTGGATATTCCTGAGTCATATTACACTGAGAAGGCCAGAAGCGCTTTTGCTGCAGAAAGGTCAGCAGCTAGGCAAGTACACGACCAGGCAATGGCGGCTGCTCCGGCATCTCTACCGAGTATGTCCAGTGTTCCTGTTCAGCCTAATTTGAAGAACATCTCCTCTCAAGCTCCCATGTCTCCTGCTTTTGATCATGAACCTGAGGAGAAATCCGAAGTTCCTGTAAAAGAGACTATAACCACACCTGCCGTTACCACAACCCCGGTGGAACCGGACAAAAGACCAAAAAGACGAGTGCTTCCTCCAAGCAGACCCAGTGAGATTGCTCTTACGCCTCTCACACCGGACAGGCATTCCGGCAGAAGGTTTGTGGATCTTACCCCTGGTAAGGGGCACATAGTTTTGCCTATCAGAGGTGAGAAGACCATAAGAACGTCTGAGGAATTGGGTTCCGACGGAAATATCCAGGAAAAGACCGCCCAGCTTCAACAGTTATTAAGCCAGTTAAGAAGCAGCGCATCGAGGCCGACCAGGCAGACACTGGCTGAGTCTCAAATTGAGGTGAAAGATGAAACCAAGCCTCAACGGTTTAAAGAAATAATTGAGTTGAAGAAAGAATTGAGGGAAGAAAAACCTCCTATCTCTTCTGCACCTGTGCTTCAGGTACCATCTGCTCCAGTTGAGGTGGCAGCCACCCCAGTGGCTCCTCCTCCAGCTCCAGTTACTCCTATGCCTATACCCAACACAGTTGTTAACATACCTGCTACTCAGATGGAGAGTGTGACTTATGCTAAAGATGTAAATGCGGCATCCCCGTTGGAAATTCCCCAGACCGATATTCCCAATGTTATCTATGGTGTAGTCAAAGATTCCTCAGGCAGCACTTTATCCGATATTGTGTTGATCATAAAAGACGATGTTGGTTCTCCTGTAAGGGCTTTGAAGTCCAATTCTCTTGGACAGTTTTTCATATCTACACCGCTTTCTGATGGTAAATATACCGTGGAGATTGATAGTACAAAAAAGACTGGTCTTTCGTTTGATATAATTTCAGTACCACTTGAGGGGGGAGTCCTACTTCCGATGGAGATAGTGGGTAAATATTCTACGCCAAAAGTAACTGCCACAACCCAAGAGCATCTCGATATTGAAGAGGTAAAGAATGATCTGGTTATTCTGAAGAACGGTGGTGTTGCAGCGGTTCTGGAAACAACGGCTGTGAATTTCAACCTGCTGTCCGAGATAGAGCAGGACGCTATAATTGCGGCATTTTCCATGCTTCTTAATTCCATAACGTTTCCGGTCCAAGTTGTTATAAGATCAAAGAGATTGGACATAACTAAATATTTGGAGAAGGTCAAAAGAGTGGAAGATAAACTGGAGGATCCGCTGCTTAAGCACCATGCTGGGGCATACAGGAAATTTGTGCAAGAGATCATCAGGCAGAATGAGGTTTTGGATAAGAAGTTCTACGTGGTTGTCCCATATGGGGGTGGCGTAATGGCGGGGTTTGGTTTCAGCCCGTTTTATTTTTCATTTAAGCTCTTTGGTGGAGGAAACAAAAAAAGTTCCAAAACTAGTGTTGATAAAATACTGAAAAATGCCGTTATTGAGCTGATGCCAAAAGTTGATCATGTAGCTAAAGAATTCAATAGGATAGGTATTAAGGCTAAGCAAATGACTACTCAGGAGTTGGTGGAGCTTTATTTTGATATCTATAACCCCAGTTCTGTGCACGGCCAAAGGATAAGGACAAATGTAGCGGATTACAGAACTGCAATAGTCAATCCGGCTATAGTTGAGGAATAATATGGCACTTTTTGGAAAAAAGAACAAGGAAAATACAGATAAGGCGCAAACACAAGAAAGAACCCCTGCTGAAGTGTTGTCTCAGGGGATGCTTAATGTGAAGGACATAATAGCCCCCTCAGCTATTGAGGTGGATTTCAACCATATAAAAATTGGGCATAAGTACTTTAGGACGATCTTTGTCTCTGGCTACCCAAGGTTTGTAGGTGCGAACTGGCTGTCCCCGGTGATCAATTTTGAAAGCACTTTGGATATTTCCATGTTCTATTACCCCGTGAAGGCGAAGATGATTTTGGAAGATCTAAGAAGGAAGATCACAGAGCCTGAAGCGACCACAATGTCCAATCAAAGAGAAGGTAAGATAACGGATCCTACCGTACAGGCCGCTTTGGAAGATGCTAAGGACCTACAGGAACAATTAGTAAAAGGAGTTGAGAAATATTTCCAGTT